>NZ_VMLH01000002.1:0-8203 GCF_013276595.1 Streptococcus sp. 10824 | reverse complement strand
TCCTGTCTTCCCGATTCATTACAGAGATATGTGAGTGTGTATTTTTATAACTAGATATTATATAAATTAAGAGAGAATCAGTTTGGTTCTCTCTTTTTTGATTTTCAGTAATTCATTTTGGCAGCGTATACTTTTTGGCTCCAGTCTTTTCGATAAATACCGTAGTTTAGGTATACACATTGAATTCAAGGGATTTTATAACTCCTATAAATTTTTAAGAAAGCAATAGAAGGGTTTTGTTCAACGTATAATATATGTGTTTGTCTGATAAAAATTTCTATTCTTTTTGATTTTAAATAAGTATTAGTTTACATTATAGTGTGAATGGTGTTTGATATCTCTTTTGAGGAAGCTGCCTTAGATTTTTCTACTTGTGTTTTATTGTATAGTGTATCTTGCTTGTTTTGAACAGAATTTTTATGACATTTGTCATATTTCCTAGTGACAGAAGCATCTAGCTCCGCAAACTTCAAAAGTCTATAATTGTAGTATCAAATGGAGGAAGAAGAGATGAAAAATAAAATGATTGTCGCAATGAGTTTAGTAGCAGTAGGACTCATGACTTATTTCATGTTTTCAGGATTCGATGAAGGATTTTATCATTTTCCTTGGGAGTTATTTACAGGCTTTGGGATCTTGTCTTGGCTTATCCGAGAAGGTTTGAAATTAGTCTCAGATGTGAAAAAGGAGTTTGAAAAATGAAAAAGCGTTTCTCTATCTTTTTATCGGCCTGTCACTCTTGGTATGGTTGGTAGAAATGTTTACTGATTGGTTTAATCAAGCCTTCCTTCACCAATTCATCCGTGGTGCATGGGGATTAGGATTTATGATTTTTATAGCCTTTCCGATGGGAAAGGAGTTGCTGAAAGGAGAATATCATGAACATGATTAAGGTTCAAGGATTACATAAAAATATCAAGGGCAAGGCTATTTTGAAGGATATTTCCTTTGAGGTGACAGAAGGCGAATGCGTCGCCTTGATTGGCCCCAATGGTGCTGGGAAGACCACACTCTTGGACTGTTTGCTTGGAGATAAACTGGTCACAAGCGGTCAAGTATCCATCCAAGGCTTGCCAGTGACGAGCTCTAAGTTAGACTACACTAGATCCTATCTCCCTCAAGAGAATGTAATCGTTCAGAAACTAAAGGTAAAAGAGTTGATTGCTTTCTTTCAAAAAATCTATCCAAATCATTTGAGTAATCAGGAAGTCGATCAACTATTACAGTTTGATAAGCAACAAAAAGAGCAATTCGCAGAAAAATTATCAGGTGGACAAAAGCGCCTTTTCTCTTTTGTCTTGACCTTAATTGGGCGACCAAAGCTTGTCTTTTTAGATGAGCCAACTGCTGCTATGGATACCTCAACTCGTCAACGTTTTTGGGAAATTGTTCAGGACCTAAAAGCGCAGGGAGTCACCATTCTCTATTCGTCCCATTATATCGAAGAAGTAGAGCATACAGCTGATCGGATTTTGGTTTTAAATAAGGGAGAGTTGATTCGAGACACGACGCCTCTAGCTATGCGTAGTGAAGAGACAGAAAAGCACTTTATCCTTCCTCTAGCTTACAAGGAAGTCGTAGAGCAGTCAAATTTAGTTGAAAACTGGACCCTAAAGCAAGATTCTTTACAAGTAGTCACACGTGAAGCGGATGCTTTTTGGCAACTGTTAGTGCAAGCAGGATGTAGGATTCAAGAAATTGAAGTCAATAATCGTAGCTTGTTGGATACAATCTTTGAAGAAACACAAAAGGGAGATGACTAAGATGAAACGATGGATCGCACTAAACAAGATAGAATTTCTATTGACCAAACGACAATTAGTCTATTATCTATTATCTATTATCCGTAGGGATGCCGACAGCCTTCTATTTATTCTTTTCAGGCATGTACCAGGATACACCTGGTGGACCAGCTAATTTTATGCGTGATTACCTTATCTCCATGACAGCCTTTTCCATGATGTCGACAGCTATGTTTTCATTCCCAGCTGTTTTACATACCGATAAAATCAACAACTGGCAGAAAATATTGCGCCATACTCCTGTAAATATGGTAGAATATTATCTATCAAAGATAACAAGTATGATGGTTGATTATTTGGTCTCAATTCTGGTTGTTTTCTCAGTTGGGCATTTTGTAAGAGGTGTGGATATGTCTCTTGGAAACTGGATTGGGGCTGCACTCTTGCTGATAGTAGGAAGTGTTGCCTTTGTAGCGCTTGGATTGACCTTGACACTCTTGCCTTCTAGTCAGCTGATGTCTGTCGTGGGCAATCTTCTTTATCTAGGGTTGGCTGTTTTAGGTGGACTCTGGATGCCTATCTCTTTATTTCCAGACTGGATGCAAGCAATCGGGAAGTGCCTACCAACTTATCAGTTGATGGAGTTGCTCAAGACCTTCTTAAACAAGGGTGGCATCAATCTATCAGCCACAGTTTATTTACTTGTTTTTTCAGCAGTTTTATTTGGTTTGACTATTTACCTTCAAGGTCATAAGGAGAATGCTTAATGCTTGAAAGACTGAAAAGCATACACTATATGTTTTGGGCCAGTTTGATTTTTATGCTTTTTCCCATCCTACCTGTAGTGATTGGGGAGCTTCCTGCCTGGCATTTATTGGTTGATATTCTATTTGTAGTGACGTATTTGGGTGTTTTAATAACTAAGAACCAGCGCCTATCTTGGCTTTTCTGGGGGATCATGCTGGTCTATGTAGCTGGAAATACCGCCTTTGTTGCTGTGAATTATATCTGGTTCTTCTTTTTCCTTGCCAATCTCTTGATTTATCATTTTAGAGTGCGTAGTTTAAAGTCTTTACATGTATGGACATTTTTCCTTGCTCAAGTCCTTGTTGTGGGGCGACTTTTGATTATTCAGAGAATCGAAGTTGAGTTTCTAGTCTATATGCTTGGAATTCTTACTTTTGTCGATTTGATGACTTTGGGCTCGGTTCGGATTCGCCTTATCGAGGATTTGAAAGAAGCTCAGGTCAAGCAAAATACCCAGATAAATCTATTGCTAGCAGAAAATGAGCGCAATCGTATCGGTCAGGATTTACATGATAGTCTGGGACATACCTTTGCTATGCTGAGTGTCAAGACAGATTTAGCCTTGCAGTTATTTCAAATGCAGGCTTATCCACAGGTGGAAAAGGAATTAAAAGAAATTCACCAGATCAGTAAGGATTCCATGAATGAAGTGCGAACCATTGTGGAAAATCTTAAGTCTAGAACTTTGACATCCGAACTAGAGACTGTGAAAAAGATGTTAGAAATTGCTGGAATTGAGGTGGAAATAGCTAATCAACTAGATACAGCTAGCTTAACTCAGGAATTGGAGTCAACGGCTTCCATGATTTTGCTTGAATTAGTGACCAATATCATCAAACATGCTAAAGCGTCTAAGGTCTACTTAAGATTAGAACGGACAGAGAAGGAACTCATTCTAATAGTGAGAGATGATGGCTGTGGCTTTACTTCTATAAAGGGGGGTGACCTCCATACAGTCCGAGAACGTGTCCTTCCATTTTCGGGAGAGGTAAAGGTGATTAGTCAGAAACAACCGACAGAAGTTCAGGTTCGACTACCTTATAAGGAGAGAAAATAGATGAAAGTATTAGTCGCAGAAGATCAAAGTATGTTGCGAGATGCTATGTACCAGTTGCTTGCCTTTCAAGCAGATGTAGAGTCTGTCCTCCAAGCCAAGAATGGGCAGGAAGCAATTCAACTATTAGAAAAGGAGTCTGTAGATATCGCCATCCTTGACGTAGAAATGCCTGTTAAGACAGGTCTCGAGGTTTTGGAGTGGATACGATCAGAAAAGCTAGAAACAAAGGTGGTTGTGGTGACGACCTTCAAGCGTGCTGGGTATTTTGAACGTGCGGTCAAGGCTGGAGTGGATGCTTATGTATTAAAGGAACGAAGCGTTGCAGACCTCATGCAAACCTTGCACACCGTCCTCGAAGGACGCAAGGAGTATTCGCCTGAATTGATGGAAGTGGTGATGACGCATCCCAATCCATTAACAGAACAAGAAATCGCAGTCTTAAAGGGAATTGCTCAGGGTTTCTCTAACCAAGAAATTGCAGATAAACTTTATCTATCCAACGGAACAGTCCGAAACTATGTCACCAATATTCTTTCGAAACTAGATGCAGGTAATCGAACAGAGGCAGCTAATATCGCGAAAGAATCTGGTTGGTTGTGATACTATCATAACGCGAAAACCATTATGTGTTAAAATTAAAATTATTCAATCAAACAATTTGTAACTTGAGGGGGCTTAGTTTCCTCCTTTTTGTTTCGTCTAAGGTGGTAGCAAGGAGCTAAACCTAGGCTTTCTATGAAATTTTTTCAATCAATCCTCAAAAAACACTTGAAAGTGTTTACAATTA
The DNA here is from genome assembly GCF_013276595.1 of Streptococcus sp. 10824. Taxonomy (NCBI): domain Bacteria; kingdom Bacillati; phylum Bacillota; class Bacilli; order Lactobacillales; family Streptococcaceae; genus Streptococcus; species Streptococcus sp. 10824. The sequence continues at coordinate 3,810 of NZ_VMLH01000002.1, read as the reverse complement.
GTGATAGAATGGAATAAGTAAAAATATGAAAACGAAATTTTCACATCTTCACTTTTGTAAGTAGATATAGAGCTTTAATCGGTGCCTCTACTTGTAAAAGAATGTGTGGGATAGAAAGGACAGGAAAAGGAATGAATGCAGATGATACAGTAACCATTTATGATGTCGCTCGTGAAGCAGGTGTTTCCATGGCGACGGTCAGCCGTGTGGTTAATGGCAATAAAAATGTAAAAGAGAATACCCGTAAAAAAGTGTTAGAGGTAATTGATCGTTTGGATTATCGTCCAAATGCAGTTGCGCGTGGTCTTGCAAGTAAAAAGACAACCACTGTCGGTGTCGTGATTCCAAATATTACCAATGGTTATTTTTCGAGTTTGGCTAAGGGGATTGATGATATTGCAGAAATGTACAAGTACAATATTGTCCTAGCTAATAGCGATGAAGATAACGAGAAAGAAGTTTCTGTTGTCAATACCCTCTTTTCAAAGCAGGTAGATGGCATTATCTTTATGGGGTATCACTTGACAGATAAAATTCGCTCAGAATTTTCGCGTTCACGTACTCCAATTGTTCTCGCAGGAACTGTGGATGTAGAGCATCAGCTTCCAAGTGTCAATATTGACTACAAACAAGCTACGATTGATGCAGTGACCTACCTCGCTAAAGAAAATGAGCGCATTGCTTTTGTCAGTGGTCCACTAGTGGATGACATCAATGGTAAGGTTCGTTTGGTTGGCTACAAGGAAGCTTTGAAAAAAGCAGATATTCCTTATAGCGAAGGATTGGTATTTGAATCTAAATACACTTATGAAGATGGCTATGCCTTGGCAGAGCGCTTGATTTCATCAAATGCAACTGCAGCAATTGTAACAGGTGATGAGTTGGCGGCAGGTGTCTTGAACGGTTTGGCTGATAAAGGTGTGTCAGTACCAGAAGAATTTGAGATCATTGCCAGTGATGATTCGCAAGTCTCTCGCTTTACCCGTCCAAACTTGACAACTATTGCCCAACCTCTTTATGACCTTGGTGCCATTAGTATGCGTATGTTGACTAAGATTATGCACAAGGAAGTGTTGGAAGAACGTGAAGTTCTATTATCTCATGGATTAACAGAACGTAGCTCAACACGAAAACGTAAATAGAAAAAATCAGGGAATCGAGAAGATTTCCTGATTTTGTGCTCTTAAACAAGAGATGTTGACTTAATGAATACCATAGAGCGGACTAGGCGGCTGGTTAAAGACTGCGCAACACACTGTTTTGAACTTGTAGATAGAACTGACGAAGTCAGCTCAAGTCCCTGCTTTGAGCTTGTAGATGGAAGCTGACGTGGTTTGAAGAGATTTTTCAAGAGTCTTAGCCTTCCATATAGTCTTTCAAATCTTGCCCTGTTAGTCCGGCATTGAGGGCAATGAGGAGTTTCAAGCGGGCTTTTTGGGCGTTGAGTTCTTTAATAAAGAAGACACCAGATTTTTGTAATTGCACGCCCCCACCCTGGTAGGCATAAACAGGCTCAGCGATACCGTTAAAGCATCGTGAAACCAGGGCGACTGGGATTCCTTTTTGCAGAAGGTTTTCTAATTTTTGAGCCGTTTCTTTGGGAATATTACCAGCTCCGAAGGCTTGGATAATTAAACCGTCCAAGTGTTCTAAATCCAGCATATCAATCAGCTCATCTGTCATACCAGCATAAGCCGAGATGATAGGCACCAAGCCTTGTATGTGATCAAGATCAAAGCGAACACGAGGTTCAGCTGTTTTAAAGTAGAGGATTTCCTGTTTCATGATGAGACCGAGGGGGCCATGTGTTGGGGTCTGGAAGGTGCTGACGTTGGTCGTATGTGTTTTGGTGACATACTTGGCAGCGTGGATTTCATCGTTCATAACGACCAAAACTCCTTTGTCAGCAGCCTTGTCATCGCTAGCTACCCGTAAAGCACTCAGATAGTTATAAACACCATCACTACCGAGTTCATTGGAGCTGCGCATGGCTCCTGTTAGAACGATGGGCATGTGGGGAATTTCCATGGTATCAAGGAAATAGGCTGTTTCCTCTAAAGTATCGGTTCCGTGTGTGATCACCACCCCATCGTAGTTAGCTGCTTCCTCTTTGATTTTTTGGTAGAGAGCCAGCATATGTTTGGGTTTGATATAAGGGCTTGGCAGGTTAAAAAAGTCCAAGGCATGAACTTGGATTCCTTCAAGTGGGCTGGACACATGATTCATAGGATTATCTGAACTCGTCACAACAGCGCCAGAAGCATCGGCCTGCATGGAAATAGTCCCACCCGTATGTAAAACAAGGATTTTCTTAGGCATGATTTACTTACTCTTTCTGAAATGTGGTATAATCATTGTATCACAAAAGGGGAGATTGGGATAGGATGGAAGTCAAAGCTGTTTTTTTTGATATCGATGGAACACTAGTCAACAATCGCAAGAGTGTTTTGAAATCCACTAGGGACGCGATTAAGATTGTCAAAGAGCAAGGGGTGCTTGTCGGTGTAGCGACAGGACGAGGACCTTTTTTTGTTAAGGAATTGATGGACGATTTGGACCTGGATTTTGCGGTAACCTATAATGGCCAGTACATCTTTACTAAAGACAGAGTCTTGTTCACGAGCCCTATTTCCAAGTTGCACTTGCGCTATCTAATTAGCTATGCTAAAAAAGAGGGCAAGGAGATTGCCCTAGGGACCAAGGATGCCATGCTGGGTTCTAAAATCATGTCCTTTGGTCTGGGTTCTTTTTCCCAACGAATCAGTCGCTTCGTTCCCTCTGTCTTAACCCGGACGGTGAGTCATTCCTTTAATCGTATGGTCAGCAAGGTTGTTCCTCAAAAGGAAGAAGACCTGCTTCACCTGATGAATCAGTCTATCTACCAAGTTTTGATGCTGATGACGCCAGAAGAATCTGAGAAGGCGGCAGCTGATTTTGAAGACTTGAAATTGACACGTAGCAATCCTTTTGCTGCGGATGTCATCAATCAAGGAAACTCTAAATTGGAAGGCATTCGACTAGTCGGGAAAGAATATGGCTTTGACCTCAACCAAGTCATGGCCTTTGGAGACTCGGACAATGACCTAGAAATGTTGGCGGGTGTCGGTATGTCTGTGGCTATGGGAAATGGTAGTAGCAGTGTCAAGGAAGTTGCCAAGCACATTACCACCAGCAATCAGCAAGACGGAATCCACAAGGCCTTGGAACATTTTGGTGTTTTGGCTTCAGAAAAAGTCTTTGTCAGCCGTGACTATCATTTCAATAAGGTCAAGACCTTCCACCATATGATGGATGAACGGACTCAAGAAGAACCTCGAGCTTGGGATTTAGAAGGTGCAACCCATAGGGCTGGCTTTAAAATAGAAGAATTGGTGGAGTTTGTTCGAGCAGCCAGTCCTTCTGAAGAGGACTTTGGTCAAGCTCTATCGCAACTTCATCAGGCTCTTGATAAGGCGGCAGATAAAGTAGCCAAGAAGACGCCTGCCCAGCAAGATTTGATAGGGCAAGTGGATGCCTTGATTGACACGCTTTACTTTACCTACGGTAGTTTTGTCTTGATGGGGGTGGATCCAGAACGTATTTTTGATATTGTCCATCAGGCCAATATGGGGAAAATCTTCCCAGATGGCAAGGCTCATTTTGATCCAGTGACCCACAAAATCTTAAAACCAGATGACTGGGAAGAAAAATATGCTCCAGAACCTGCTATTAAAAAGGAACTGCAGCGCCAGCTCAAGGCTTATGAACGCCATAAAGAGAGAAATAATACTCAATGAAAATCAAAGAGCAAACTAGCCGCAGGTTGCTCAA
>NZ_VMLH01000019.1:0-8333 GCF_013276595.1 Streptococcus sp. 10824 | reverse complement strand
GCTCAAAACACTGTTTTGAGGTTGTGGATAGAACTGACGAAGTCAGTAACCATACCTACGGCAAGGCGACGTTGACGTGGTTTGAAGAGATTTTCGAAGAGTATAAATAGTAAACAAAAAGGAGCGCTGAGCTCCTTTTCTTTGTAATTATAAGGTTTTCTCTTGTTCTCTCACCACCAGCAAATCGACCTTAGCATGGCGGAGGATGTATTCAGATGAAGAGCCGACCAAGAGGCGTTCAAAGGCGTTGAGACCGGTTGCGCCAAGGAGGATGAGGTCCACTTCTTCAGTATCGGGAATAGTACGTGCTAGTAGGGTCTTTGGATTTCCCATTTCAATGACGATATGAACATCTGCCACACCAGCATCTTTAGCACGTTTTTCGTACTCTTTCATCAGACTTTCAGCGTCGACTTGGAGTTGTTCGTAAACTTCAGCATCAAAGGTGGATACGCTTTGGAGAGCGCGTGTGTCAATGACATGGGCGATGGTGAGTTTAGCGTCGTTTCGTAGAGCAGAATGAACTCCCTTGACAAAAGCCAAGTCTGCTTCCTTAGAACCATCGATTGCGACCATGATATTTTGGTAACGTTGTGTCATAATGAAACCTCCTGAAATTTTCTTACTACAATTGTAAACCTTTTCACTATAGAAGTAAAGCAAAAAAAGTATTTTTCAAAAAATGTTAGCGCTTGACATATGTATGTATATATGTTAAAATATATAAAAAGAGTGAGAGTAAAGATAGAATATATTGGAGAGGAGTGGTTATGAAAAACTCTTTTCAAGAATCAAAAAAAATAAATTTCCTTTATTATGGAATCATCTTAGCTTCGGTCTTGGTAGAAGTGATCATGATCTGGCAATTAGATAGGTTGATTCCGCTTCTTTATCCAGGTTTTGTTGGCTTTTTAGTCTTTCATTTACTCTACCATTTGGTATTATTCCTAGTCGCTAAAAGAAGTGGTCGCTGGGATTACTTGATGATATGGGGGCTTTTCCTCATGTTCAATCTTCTCTATGACTCCTTTTTAGGCTTGCTTTTTCTAGGTTTATCTTTTGGTATGTAGAAATTAGTTGAGGTGTTGATATGAGATGTTCTAAATATATAATTACAATGATGTTTGTATTGTTTACTTTTGGAATGGTTATTCCTGTTGTAGCTCAGGAAAATTCCAATAATATAGATCAATCAATTACTATTTTGAAAAAATACACTGAATTAGATGAATCGAATATTCCTTTTATTCGGACGGATATTATGGAAGAACAGAATGAAAATAAAGAAACAATAACTCTTGCAGAAATGGTGAATGAACTCGCTATAAGTTATAAAAATCAGAAGCTATCTCATAATAAAGTAATAAAAAGAATAAGAAGAGGTTTGATTCCTACTTATGGTAATTGGTGTGGTCCAGGTCATACAATGGATGATAGAAATGGGAATGCAATTGATATTTTAGACTGGGCATGTAAAGATCACGATATTTGTTATAGAGATAATGGATATTGGAATATTGATTGTGATAAACGATTTATCAAACAGTTAAAAGCTATTCTTGATAGTGACGTATTATCTCCAGATGGGAGATTATATGCATCTGCAGCCTATACCTTATTTTCTACTATGAGAAATTATGGTGGATAGTTATTCTCTTTAAACTCTCCTCTATTTCCTCGCTTTTAGTGAGGTTTTTCTTCTGTAGGATTTTAGTAACACATTTCAGTAAACTTGTCGCATTCTCTTTCTAGTGGTATAATGTTACTATCTCGATGAATTGAGGAAACAAGATGAAAGAATATAACAAGTCTAGTAAGTTAGAGCATGTTGCTTATGATATCCGTGGTCCTGTTTTGGAAGAAGCCATGCGGATGCGAGCAAACGGAGAAAAGATTTTACGTCTGAATACAGGAAATCCAGCAGAATTTGGTTTTACAGCGCCAGACGAAGTCATTCATGACTTGATTATGAATGCGCGTGATAGTGAAGGCTATTCTGACTCCAAAGGGATTTTCTCAGCCCGTAAGGCCATCATGCAGTATTGCCAATTGAAGAAATTCCCAAACGTAGATATTGATGATATCTACCTTGGAAATGGTGTCAGTGAGTTGATTGTCATGTCCATGCAGGGGCTTTTGGACAATGGAGACGAGGTCTTGGTACCAATGCCAGACTATCCTCTCTGGACAGCAGCTGTCAGCCTAGCTGGAGGAAATGCCGTTCACTATATCTGTGATGAAGCTGCAGAATGGTACCCAGATATTGACGACATCAAGTCAAAAATCACTTCCAATACCAAGGCAATCGTCCTTATCAACCCAAACAATCCAACTGGAGCCCTTTATCCTAAGGAACTCTTGTTGGAGATTATTGAGATTGCCCGTCAAAACGATTTGATTATCTTTGCGGATGAAATCTATGACCGTATGGTAATGGATGGACATGTGCATACGCCTGTGGCGAGTCTGGCACCGGATCTCTTCTGTGTCAGCATGAATGGTCTGTCAAAATCGCATCGTATCGCTGGTTTCCGTGTAGGTTGGATGGTCTTGTCTGGACCTAAGACACATGTTAAAGGCTATATCGAAGGGCTCAATATGCTGTCCAATATGCGCCTTTGCTCTAACGTTTTGGCCCAACAAGTCGTCCAAACCTCCTTGGGTGGTCACCAATCAGTCGATGAATTGCTCCTTCCTGGTGGACGGATTTATGAACAAAGAAATTTCATCTATAATGCCATTCAAGAGATTCCAGGTTTGTCTGCCGTTAAACCCAAGGCGGGTCTCTATATCTTCCCCAAAATCGACCGCAATATGTACCGTATCGATGATGATGAGCAGTTTGTCCTTGATTTCTTGAAGCAGGAAAAGGTGCTCTTGGTTCATGGTCGCGGTTTTAACTGGCAGGAACCAGACCACTTCCGTATCGTTTACCTTCCTCGTGTCGAGGAACTAGCCCAAATCCAAGAAAAGATGACTCGTTTCTTAAAACAGTATCGCAGATAGGGCTTACATGAGAAAAAGCTGGAAACAATTGCTTAGAGCTATTGACAAAAGTGACAGAATCAGATAGAATGGTAAAGTATGTTTAGTAACTGATCACTTTATAGCCGGCTAAACGAATACAAAATCTATGAGGAGGTATTCATCGTGAAACGTACTTATCAACCAAGTAAACTTCGTCGTGCGCGCAAACACGGATTCCGTAACCGTATGTCAACTAAAAATGGTCGTCGCGTATTGGCAGCTCGTCGTCGTAAAGGACGCAACGTTTTGGCTGCCTAGTCCAAACCACGGAGAAGGAAAGTCAGTAGGAACTCGAGTCTACTGGCTTTTATTGTGCTTAAAAATAGGGGCAAGAGTAGATGAACCCGGTGTCAAAGATAGAGTAGCTGGAAGCTAGGATAGTAGATAGCGACTGCTAAAACAGTTTTAGAAATTGCTTTGCATTTCCTAATCAATCTGTTGCGTTTTTATTTCCTTTCGCTATAGATCTGTCTGGTAAAGGAAGGGCTCGTCATAAGCTATAGTAGATTGAAACGAGAATAGGACACCTCTACTTCTAAAACATTGTTAGAAATCGATTTGACTGTCCTGACCGATTTGTCCTGTTCTTATTTCATTTCACTATAGTTGAACCATCTCAAGTTGAACCATCTCATTTTTAGGAGGGATGGATGGCTAACTTCCTTATAGAACTTTCAGTGAGATTCAGCGATGAAAAAAATGATAAAAGTGTCAGGATAAGTGTTGACTAATTTTATCAAAGTGGTATAATGTAGCTGTGATAGCTGTGATAGCTGTGATAGCTGTGATAGCTGTGATAGCTGTGATAGCTGTGATAGCTGTGATAGCTGTGATAGCTGTGATATTATAGTTGCTTGAGGCTTAAGGGTGACCTAGTATCATCTCCTATCATTTACTCACTAGTAAGAATCACGGTGCTGTTTCTAGCTTCACTCTCTGAAGGAGTGGGAGTTGGGAAACTTATTTTTTATTATATCATTAGTCTTCTAAGGAGGTAACATGGAAGATAAATCGAATTCACTCAGTAGGGTAAAGCGCCATCAACGCGAAAAAGTCTTGCGCTTCTCTATTCGTAAATATAGCTTTGGTGCAGCTTCTGTTGCGGTTGCGGCTCTTATGTTTATGGGGGCCAACGTCGTGAGTGCAGATAGCCCAAGCCAAAACACGTCGTCATCGACTACTGGTCTAGCTAGCCCGAAAGATGGGGAGCAGTCGTCTGAAGCAGGGCAGGCAAGGGATGAAAATCAAGCCGAAGTAGCCAGTGAGCCTTCAGCAAATAAGGAAGCTCAACCTGCTGAAGAGAAAGCTGCTACAGTTGATAACAGCCGCTTGAGCAAGCTAGTGGAAGAGGTAAGTGCTCTTCTTTCTACCGACTCGAAGCACGATCCTTCAGTTGTAAGTCCTATTAAGGAGCGACTTCAAAAAGGGAAAGAATTATTAGCCCGTGCTGATGCAGGTCAAGGGGAGCTTGACAGTCTTGCTGAGGACTTGGAAAAGGACTTGGCAGTCTTATCAAGTTCTTCTAAAGAAGAAAGTCAGCCGCAGGCAAGTGAATCAGCGGATAAAAATGCCTCTTCTGAAAGGAGCGACCATAAGGAGGAGGGTTCAGACAGGGCTGCTTCTGCATCTGGAGCAGAAGATAAACCTAAGAGATCTAGAAGATCTAAGAGGGCTCTGGAATCTGTCCCGGGTACTGTTAACGAAGGTGCTTTGTCTGATGTCAGATACTTTGCTTCTGTTGATCCAAAGACTAACAATGGTAAAACTACAAGAAATGATGACCGGGAATTTACTGAAAATAAGACAGTAATCAGAGCAAAATATCAGGAAGACAGTGAAGGTAAATGGATGGTCTACGATGTCTTCTTCAATAACGATGGAAAATCTATGACGACTAGATCATATAATCAACAATATTATTTCCAAGCTCCTTTTAACATCATGGATTCTGGTAATATTGTAAAAGACTTGGGTTTCACTCGATACGAAAATACTGGTGGTAAAAGACTTTCTGATGGAACTAACGGATTTCGACCGTATGGCAATACAGCTTACATCTCTAGTCCGTGGTATCAGAAGAATGACATCTTTCATAATGATAGAATATCTTTCTATGATCCATCTTCAGGAGTAACCCGTGATGGACAGAGATGGGATGTATTCAAGGATAATCAATATAATTCTACTCTGAATGTTCTTACAAAAGATAAAAATAATCAATATCCGAAGTTATCGTATTATTTGGGAACTAGAATTGGACCATCAAGTCTTCCTTATGCTGTTCATATGCATGCGAAGATTAAACTTAGAAACGATGTCACTGCTGATGAGGCTGCTCGATACGGCCGTGTCTATGCTGCTACAACAACTTTCGGAAAGTTTACTCATCAGTCATATATTGTGGGGGCAATGGGTGCTAGGTTAGAGACGACCACAGAGGCAGAAACCTACCCTATCAAAGGTAGTTCACACACCAAAACGGTGGGAGATAGTCTTAAAGATACCAATAATCCTGTAGGTGATGGCTATATCACTTCAAAAAGTGGTAAAGACTTCCCATCAGGAATGAATTGGAACTGGCAAAATAATCGTAAACCAAGTACAGATCAAGCTGGAGTCTTTACTTATAAAGTAATCGCTACCTACAAAGATGGTTCATCATCAGAAAATACCAACTCAGGTTCAGATGGAACAGTTACATTAAACGTTAGACCTAAAAAACCGACTATTTCAGACTTTGAAAACAAGAAAGGTCTCACTGGACAAAAACTTACAGTGAATGTAGGAAGTGGAGTGCCAAAAGGTTCTAAAGTTAATATTTACGATGGAACTAAGCTGATCGGAACTGGAACAACTGATGGAGAGACTGCAACCGTTACAGTTGAAGGAGCTTTACCAGGTTCTCCTATTACTGCTGAAACCATTGTTAACAATGGTGGAGAGGTGAAATCAGAACGAAGTGACGCTGTAACACCAACAGAAGCACCAGACAAACAAGCCCCAACCTTGACCATCACACCAGCAAGCCAAACGGTAACAGAAGGTCAAGAGGCAACATTTACAGTTACAGCGACGGATGATAAGAAGGCTAAGCTGGATCTTAGTGATTTGATAGCCAAATACGGTGATAGGTTTATTAAAGCGCAAGCATTTACAGAAGCAAAAGGAAGTACAGAGACTAAACAAATCAGAAAAATCACCCTTAAAGCCCTACCAGAAGATGTTGGTAAAACGCAGACAATTACCTTCAAGGCTACTGATGGTGCGGGGAACCAAGCAAAACCTGTGACCTTTACTTTCACTGTCACAGCTGGTGATAAGACGGGGCCAACCATTACAGCAGCAGATGCTACAGTAACTAAAAACGAACCAATTACTCCAATCCCTGTAACAGCTGTAGATAATACAGGTGGAGTTGGCTTGCGTGACAATAATCCAATAGAGGTAAGCAATTTACCACAAGGATTAAAATATGAAAATGGCAAGATTACAGGGACACCGACAGGAAATCCGGGTACATCTCGCGTCACTATTAAAGCCTATGATAAGAACGGAAATGTTACTACAGAGACAATTGATATTGTAGTACAAGCGCAAAAAGACAAGTATAATCCAGTAGGCGAACCCCTAACAGTAAACCAAGGACAAACCATTTCAGATGATGCAGTAAAAGCAAAAGTGAAAAACGTTGGTCCAGGAACACTAACAGTACAAAGTAAACCAACTTCAACAAACACAGCCGGTTCAGCTGGAAATGCAGTTGTAAAAGTTACTTATCCAGATGGATCAAGTGAAGAAGTGACAGTTCCAGTCACTGTAAAAGACGTAACAGGACCAACTATTACAGCAAATGGAGCGACTGTTACCAAAAATGAACCAATCAGTCCAATCAAAGTAACCGTGGCGGATAATGAAGGCGGACGAGGTTTACGTGAAAAAAATCCAGTAGAAGTAACAGGTTTACCAGCAGGCTTGACTTATAAGAATGGTCAAATTACAGGTACACCAACAGGAAATCCAGGCGCATTCAAAGTAACCATTAAAGCCTATGATAAAGATGGTGCAGTTACGACAAAAACAATCACCATTACTGTTCAGGATCAAGCAGCTAAGTACAATCCAAAAGGAAAAGACCAAACAGTTTCTAAAAATGCGGTTCCTGCAGCAGCGGATAGTATCAGTAACAAGCAAGACCTACCAACAAACACTAGCTATCGCTGGAAAAAAACTCCAGATACTAGCCAAGATGGAAAAACTGTATCTGCAGTGGTTGTTGTAAGCTATCCAGATGGATCAAGTGAAGAAGTACCAGTTAAGGTTAAGGTATCAGATTCTCTAGCCGGCACAGTCACAGCACCATCAGCAGTTAAGGAGAAAACACCAGTTACTCCAACTACAGTTGTAACAGCTAACAAACCAGGTTCAACTATTACAACAGACAAGCCAGTCAATGGTTTGACAGTTGACGGCGAAGGCAAGTTGACAGGTACACCAACTGTTACTGATTGGGGCAAAGACGAAGAAGAACGTAAGATTACGATTCCAGTCAAAATTAAGAATGGTAAAGATGAAGTAACCGTCAGCGTTCCAGTAACTATCCAACGTGATACAGATGGCGATGGTATTCCAGATGTAACGGATCCAGATGATGACAACGATGGTATCTCAGATGCAGATGAAAAAGCAAATGGCACAGATCCAAAAGTTGCAAATTCTCTAGTAGCAACTATTGACTTGGTACAAGATCCTACTACAGGTGACGTTACAGTAACACCTAAGAAACCAGATGGCTCAACTTATCCAGAAGGAACAATGGTAGAACTTCCAGGTAAGGATGGTCGTCCAATTAAAGTGACGATTGGAGCAGATGGTTCAGCTAAGGTTCCAAATGATCAATTACCAGATACTACGGTTGTAGGTAAGGCTAAGATTACAGAACCAGGTAAAGCAGCTGTAGAAGTTCCTAATGTAACAACACCAGCTAAGGTAACACCAGCAACGCCAACGACTGAAACACCAGGTAAGATTGAAATTGCTCAACAACCAAATGGAAATGCGATTGTAACACCTAAGAAACCAGATGGAACAACTTACCCATCAGGAACTAAGGTAGAAATTCCAGGAGAAAATGGAACAACAATCACAGTAACAATTGGTGACAATGGTTCAGGTGAAGTACCAAATGACAAGCTTCCGAAAGGTGCTGTGCCAGGTAAAGGTAAAGTAACAGAACCGAACAAGAAACCATCACAACCAGTGGATGTAACAACACCAGCCCGTAAGACACCAACTATTGACTTGGTACA
>NZ_VMLH01000175.1:0-434 GCF_013276595.1 Streptococcus sp. 10824 | reverse complement strand
TTTCATTGAGTATAAATCAAGCGACTTTATTCAAAAAGTGCTATAATAGAATTAGAAAATCGGAGGAAATATTATGAAGCTTATCAATACGACAAACTCACACTCGCAACTTGTAAAAAATCAGCTAGAAAGTACCGATGCAACCCTTGTTGAGGTTTATTCTGCAGGGAATACAGATGTTATTTTTACCCAAGCGCCGCTTCACTATGAAATCCTCATCTCAAACAAACACCGTGCTATTCGTGAGCCTGAAATCGAAACCATTCAAGAATTTTTCTTGAAACGTAAAATTAATAAGGACTCTATTGATGAAGCCAATATCAAGACACTCTACTCAGAGAAATTAATTGGAATTTCAATCCCAATCCAGTGAGGAAATTGAGTAAAAACTCTACTTGAGCGAAAGTCCAATAAGTCTTCCCACAATAAAACGC
>NZ_VMLH01000018.1:14360-34180 GCF_013276595.1 Streptococcus sp. 10824 | reverse complement strand
CCGCAGGTTGCTCAAAACATTGTTTTGAGGTTGCAGATAGAAGCTGACGCGGTTTGAAGAGATTTTCGAAGAGTATGAGTAGGCTGAAAAGGCTCCAGCCACAGCATGGACTATTATAACACATTCAGGAAAGAGAAAAAAGTCTGCTGATTTTGACCATCATAAAAAGACTGGCAATCCAGTCTCAAACATAAATTATAGAAATTCTTCACTAAATGCTTTCACGAATATTCAAGAGCATGGCAAAGGCAACTAGAAGAAATAGCAATAAAACAAAGCTAACTGCCAGAGTTCCAAAGCTAGCAGCAATGGTTACCAAAGCTATTGTAAATAAGCTAGGTAAAACAACCGTAATAGCACCGATAGAAGATTGAACTGCTCCCATTGACTCCTCAGGTATTTGTTTAAAGACGAGTTCTTGCAATCTAGGAGAGAGAACACCTGCGAAAAAGGCATCCAAGGCACTAAAGATGAGAATCCAGTCAAAACGAACTGTGGCAAATCCTACTAGAAGAAGCAACTGGATAACAAGTGAGGCATAGAGAGCTGTTTTTATAGAAATCGTATTTTTCAGATAGCCACTTACAAGACTTCCGACAATCAGGGCTGACAGTTCAAAAGTGGATAGCAAGGCAAGAGATTGACCTGTCTGCAAATTCAAAAAGGGTTGATTCCTCAAAAATAGAGTAGAAACAGGAACTGTAACATTTATCACTGCTTGACTAATAGAAATAATAAACAAAACCAAGAGCACCTTATTCATATTCCATATCAATTTCGATGATTGGAGCAAATGCTGGCAAAAGGATTTTACAGAGAGTCCTTCTTGATAGCTAATCGTTTTTTCTACTTTCAAGAGGTCAGTTTTTATGAATAGGATACCTAAAAATGCGATTAAAAAGGTAAGAGCGTTCAGTAAGGAAATAAACTGGATGGATAGAATACCTAATAAGACTCCTCCTAAAATATTACTGATTGTTTTCACTAAACTAACAGTTGACTGTTTAAATCCAATAGCTTCTGCCAGATGGTCTTGTCCAATAATTCTAATGAAAATCGGAGTGAGCATGGCGCCTGAAAAATAACTCAATGTGTCAGACAAGAGGTTAATCAGACAAATAAAGGCTACTAGTACTAAGGAAAAGGACTGCCCTGAAAGCGATAAGGACACTATAGAGTAAAGCAAAAATTTTGCAAAACTAATAATTGTATATTTCAAGACACGATGATGTTGAAAATCCGCCAAAACTCCCAGAAAGATTTGTAGAACTTGGGGCAGGGTTTCTGAAATCGTGATAAGTAAAATCGCCAAAGGAGCAAAAGAGGCGTCTGCCACATAATTCAAAAAGGCCAGATAAAAAATCGTATCCCCAACCGTTGAAATCCACTGGTTGATGGTTAATTGCCTAAAATCTCTATTTTGAAGAAATACTTTCATTATAACTCCTTTTTAAGTTCAAATGGGAATCTTTCCCCAGAAATAGACCGCGATACTACTCACAACCAAAATTACAGCAACGGTAAAATTTGACCAATGCCATTGTAGACTATATGCAGTCCAATAGGCCAATAAATGGACTTGGTTACTCTAAACAAGATGGCAAATATGAGGCCACCACCCATATATACAAAAAAGTCTGTTAAAACCCAACCGTGATTACTAATGTGCAAGACCCCAAATAAAATAGCAGAACCAAGTACATCTAGTCCCCATTTCTTTCCTTTTTCCAGAGCTGTCATCACCAATCCCCGATAAATCATGTCTTCAAAAATGGGACCTGCTATAACAGGATAGAAAAAATACATCAAAAATGCTGTAGCTCCTGTAAAAGTAGGAACATCCAGTTGATAAGCAATTTCATTTTTGGTAGGAGGGAAAAGAAAAAAGGTGACGAAATTCCAAACAACAAAAGCAAGCAGAGCTAGGAAGGAATAGAAAAGATAGGATCCTTTAAACTTTCTACTCTTGATTTTCTGCCATTTGCCTGACTTAACCATAGCAAAAAAAGCAATAAAAACGACAAGAAAATGCAACATCATATCCGACAGATAATAACCAAAGTCAGATAGAACAAGAGCAAAGTCGCTAGATAAAACCAGACCACTAAGGTACTGATAAGCAAGGACGAGTAGAATCGCTATAAAAAAGTAGTATCTTGAAGTTATCTTTCCCATTTTATTTTCTCCTATACTATGAAATAAAGACAGCCCCTACCCAAGAAAAAGGCAAGGACTTTGAATATCAATAATGGCGACGATTAACAGTGGAAGAATCATGGTTAAAATATTTCTCCCAGAAATTAGTGATTGACCAAGACGTTCCTAAACCTCCCCAACTACCACCTGGGATAACGGCATTATACCCAAGTTCCCCTCCATAAACTGTCTCCAACTCAGCTTCTGTCAATTCCATTGTTTCTGCAAATTGTAAATTTAACATCTTTTACACTCCTTCAATTATCTTCATTTGTAAACCACTTCTGCGACCTAGGATTTGCTTCAAATGTTTTACAAGGACAGTATAACACGGAAATTGACTTATTTTAGAAAATCGCATATTTGATATTTTTTCTTATAGAAATTTCAGATTTGCGATTTTGGTAGATTTGATTATTTCCCTGGTATAATAAAGTTATTACTAACAAGGAGGGATATAATGATGAAAAAAAGAAAAATCCAACTGATACTCCTGCTTATTTCGGAGTGGGTTATCGTCTTCCCGTTTCTAATTAATCGATAAGTTCTTTGTATTGCTGAAAACGCAATTCGAAGAGGGCTAGCAATTGTGGATTTTCTAATACTTGCAGAGATTGGATAAAGTGTTCAATCTCTTTTTGATTGCTTCCTTTGGTTTGAAGAAAGACACTCATTTTCTTTAAAAATTGCCACGATACTTTCTCAAAAACATCGTACGGACGCAACATGCTCTCCAACTCGGCTTCGAAGATTGGGATGTATGAGAAAAGTTTTCGCTCCATGAGTTCTGATAAGATATTTAAGAGTCCTTGCTTCATATACAACCGATTATGTACCAACTCCTTAAATTCTTTAGACTTCTCAATTAAAGCGGTCGATAAAAAGATCAAATCTTGATTGCTCAAGAAGGGCATGGTATTGCAAAAGAGATAGAGTTCAAACCAGGTCCAAGACTCGATAGCATAGAGATAGCTGGTCAAAAATTCGCTATCCTCCTCTGTTAGCAGATAGCTCTTATTTAAGGAATGGATGGCATTTTTAATCACAATGGCATTCAAACGACGATAGGTCTCTGCCATCTGTTCTTGCTTGATTTTCTCCAATAGTTGCTCTAAGCCAGCGATATCTTGGTGGGCAAAGCGATCCACAACCTTTCGACCGATTCGCATATGTGGAGATTCTTGATAGTTGTTGAGCTTGTGCCCAAACTCATCAAAATTCATATTGATCCCTTGAATGGCTAATATGAGCTTATCAGCAGACAACATGGACTGCCCTAGCTCAAACTTGGACAACTGAGAAGCTGTTAGCCCGTCACAAGCCACATCTGACTGCTTGAGCTTTCTAGCCAGGCGCAGTTCCTTGTAAAATTCCCCCAATTCCATTTTTTCAATCATCCTACCACCTCCTAGCTTTTGCATATTATATCATTATTTGTGTTCATTTGTCAAAATATTCTGATAGTTAGAAAAAATAAAAAAGCCAGCCTTAAGCTGACTCTTTATTCTATGGTATCAAAAGCGAGGCTTGGTTTGGCATTGAGGTCCAAGTTTGCAAAGTTTTCTTTGTTCCACTCGCTGACACTGGCATAAGCAATCATACCTGCATTGTCTCCGCAGAGACGCAGAGGTGGAATGATGACATTGACATCTGTGATTTCAGTTGCTAGGCGTTCTCTGAGACCTTTATTGGCTGCCACGCCACCTGCCACGACAAGGGTTTTAACAGGGTATTTCTCCAAAGCCTTCTTGGTTTTAGCCATGAGAATATCCAGTACAGCTGCTTGGAAGGAAGCACACAAATCCTCTGTAGACAGACTTTCTCCCTTTTGCTCGGCATTGTGGTGAAGATTGATAAAGGCAGATTTCAAACCTGAGAATGAAAACTCCAGATTATCCTCCTTAATCATGGCACGAGGGAAATCATAAATATCCTGCCCCTGATGAGACAACTCGTCAATCTCACGACCTGCAGGATAGGTCAAGCCCATGACGCGGCCGACCTTATCATATGCCTCACCAACCGCGTCATCTCGTGTCTCCCCAACAATCTTGTAATCGCCAGCCTCAGAAACATAGACCAACTCTGTGTGCCCACCACTGACTAAAAGGGCTAGCAAGGGAAACTCCAAAGGCTCCACACTCTGAGCTGCCATGAGGTGCCCAGCCATGTGATTAACAGGAATCAGTGGAAGTCCGTGAGCCCAAGCAAAGGCCTTGGCAGCTGACAAACCAACTAGCAAGGCTCCGACCAAGCCTGGTCCGTAGGTAACCGCAACAGCTGTCACGTCCTCTTCGGTAATCCCTGCTTCTGCCAATGCCTCCTCGATACAGGCTGTAATGACCTCGACATGGTGACGACTGGCTACTTCGGGCACTACGCCACCAAAACGTTTGTGACTCTCAATTTGACTAGCAATGACATTGGACAAGAGCTCATCGTCGTTTTTCAAGACGGCGACACTGGTCTCATCACAGGATGTCTCAAATGCTAAAATATATCTATCCTTCATCTATTTCTCTCTTCATGATGATGGCGTCTTCGACTGGGTCATGGTAGTAGGCTTTTCGCTCAGCGATGACCGCCATTTTTTCTTTCTTGTAAAATGCTTGCGCTCGTTGATTTGACTTTCTGACTTCGAGGAAAATCTCCTTGTCTGTCGGCAATTGAGCAAACAAGGCTGACGCAATCCCCTGACCCTGATAGTCTCCTTTAACAGCGATTTGCAAGACTTCTGCCTCAAAGATATTTTCCTGCACAGCTAGAAATCCAATCACTTCTGCCCCATCATAGGCCAGAGCATACCAAGTCTGGTCTTGGAATAGGTCAGCTTGGATTTGTTCCAGCGTCCAAGGACTGACTGGGTAAACAGCTATCATAACAGCGTAGATGGCTTTAGCTAGATTAGGCTGCTGTTGGATTCGTTTGATTTCTATCATAGGCGTTTAATGTAAGACTCGCCAGACTCGGTATGGTTCTTGAGCCAGTTTTCCTCAGCCTCGACACGCTTGAGGTAGTTAGGCACAAAGTCGTGTAAGGAGTCTGCTTCCTTGTCCCAGGCCAAAAGAGCAAGATTGGCTGCATTAGGCAGGGTTTCTTTGAAATTAGTCCTTGGCAAGTGTTTTTGAATCTGCTCAACAAAGGGGACAACTTCTCCGACAAAGGTTACCTGACTAGCGCCCTTGATTAACTCAATCACTCGCTCAAAGGGTAAGTGCGCTTCTGGCATGACAGGTTTGGCATTTTCATAAAATCCTGCATAAACATTATTGCGACGCGCATCCATCAAGGGGACAAACAAACCTTCTTGTTGGTAGGGCACCAGAGCCAAGAGACTCGACATACCAACCAACTCGATGTTCAGGGTATGAGCTAAGGTCTTGGCAGTTGCTACCGCAATTCGCAAGCCTGTATAGCTACCTGGTCCTTCCGCCACCACGATTCGGTCTAAATCCTTGGGTGTCCAATCCAAACTTGCCATCAAAAAATCGATGGCAGGCATAAGGGTAATGCTGTGATTTTTCTTGATATTAATCGTCGTCTCGGCAAGAACCTGCTTGTCCTCTAAAATAGCCAGAGAAAGAGCCTTGCTAGACGTATCAAAAGCTAATACTTTCATAACACATTCCTATCTTTTTGTCTGCTTACTATTATACTACAAAAGCTGGCACATGGGAATTTTCTTTATCCCCAAACAAGAGTGCCCTCACTTAACTAAAAATAATTTAAAAAAATGTTCACTTTTCCTTTTCTTTTACGAATATAAAAGTGAACAAGAAAAAAGGAGGAAAGTTCAATGACAAATTTTGACGTTCTTGACAATCAATTTTTATCCTTATCTGAAAATGAATTATCAGATATTGATGGCGGTCTCGCTCCCTTGGTTATCTTTGGAGTAGCAGTATCTTGGAAAGCTATTGCAGGTGGAACAGCACTTATAGGTTCTGGTTTGGCAGCTGGTTATTTTTTAGGAGGAGATTAATATGATGAAAGATTTGAACAACTATTGTGAAATTTCTACTAAGGAATTGCAAGAAATAAAGGGTGGCTTTGGTGTAGGTGTTGGTATCGCTTTATTTATGGCAGGTTATACCATTGGAAAAGACCTTCGTAAAAAGTTTGGTAAGTCATGCTAGATAAGAAACACATTTTTAGAAGGATAAATTTTATTGTCTTCATCTCTTACAGTTTGCTCAGCATTCTCAATGATTTAAACATGACTACTATCCCTTTACCAATTGATCTATCTGTTTGTATTGTTTTATTTTTATGCTTCAACTCTATTTTTGAGCAGAACAATGACTCCCATAAAAATAATAAGCTCTGAAAATTCCATTGTCATGTCATTTTAGAAAAATGCAAAGACCACCTCATCTTGATAGATGGGGTGGAATTTTCGTGTCATAAATTTACTATCTTTTGCCACCAAACAAAAACGCCCCAGCATGAGCAGGGCATCTAAGCATTTAATCCAAAGTAAAATACAAACCAAACGACATAGGTTACGAGGAGAAGAAAAAGCGAGTAGAGAGTCACAAAGGTAATTTTCCACAAGAACTTGGTTTGTCGTCGTTCCAGTTTGGTAAATAGAAGATTACCCGCATAAACGCAAGCAACAAAAACAATAAAAGCTACCAAGCGAGCTCCGATAGCAAAAGCAAATAAGTTATACATAGAGCAACCTCCTTAGTTTAAATTTATCTTAATAAGTAAAGTGAAATATTGCATAAGTATCCATTTTTAATATCGCAAATATATTTTTTAAAGACATAAACACATCTACAAGCGCCTATAAACAGAAACCTTAAAAGATAAGTTAAAACTTATAAGATAAGATTCTGTTCATAGACACCAATACTCATATCAACACTTTTACGTAACAACTCATATTTTACAAAAACTTGGTCTTATACGAATCTAGAAAATAGAACCACAGCTGCTCTTGCATATGCTCCTTTAGTTGTATTCCAAGCATTATTTGCTACAATAGGAGATAATCTTATTAGGAATGCGGCATTGCAACTTCTATTATCTGCTAAAAATCCCTTAAAACACTTATCATGATAGAAACAAGCCATATCTAAATCATCAATAGCTGGAATAGAATATCCATTATTTCCCATAACCACAATAATTACCATAAGAGCCTATAGGAAAAAGAGAGCGATCCATTCTAGCCAAATCAGTTGACTCTCCGTTAGTCTCTATATCCGTTACGATTTCGTTTAAAACACGCCTACCTCCAAAGCTTCATTATCTAAACCAAGCTCCTCTGCTTTATCTAATCTAACTACAGGGAAAGCATGTTCATTCAATTCGGTAACTTTATCCAATTCAGAAGTATCTATAAAGTTAAACATAATATCAATAGCACTAAACAATATAGTTTCCGAATTATTTCCTTTCCAGCTTATACTATTTCTTTCTATTATTATAGCATATACTTTTTGATATTGCAAGCGTTTACCAAAGAAATCGTCCCATGACTTTCTCGTTTCCGTCTTTTACTAATTTTTCATTTTGTGGTATAATTGAAATAATTGTAACGAATCAAGGTCAATCTAGACACAAAATGGAATGAAATCAAGCAAATCTATGCTAAAAGTTTGGAATAAGCTGACCTGTAAAATAGAAAGGAACTATATGATTTACAAAGTTTTTTATCAAGAAACAAAAGAACGTAGCCCACGTCGTGAAACAACACGCGCACTTTACCTAGACATCGATGCCAACTCAGAACTTGAGGGCCGTATCGCTGCTCGCCAACTTGTCGAAGAAAATCGCCCAGAGTACAATATCGAGTATATCGAACTCTTGTCTGACAAATTGCTAGATTACGAAAAAGAAACTGGCGCCTTCGAAATCACGGAGTTCTAATATGGCCTATACTCTTAAACCTGAAGAAGTCGGTGTTTTTGCCATCGGTGGTCTGGGAGAAATCGGGAAAAATACATACGGGATTGAATACCAAGACGAGATTATCATCGTCGATGCTGGGATTAAATTCCCAGAAGATGACTTGCTTGGTATCGACTATGTCATTCCTGACTACTCTTACATCATAGACAACATCGACCGCGTCAAGGCTGTTTTGATTACCCACGGACATGAGGACCACATCGGTGGGATTCCATTCCTTCTCAAGCAAGCAAATGTCCCTATCTACGCTGGACCACTTGCCTTGGCTTTGATCCGTGGGAAACTCGAAGAACACGGCCTCTTGCGCAACGCCAAACTTTACGAAATCAACCACAATACTGAGTTGACCTTTAAAAATCTCAAGGCAACTTTCTTTAGAACGACTCACTCTATTCCAGAGCCTTTAGGGATTGTCATTCATACTCCTCAAGGGAAAATCGTTTGTACGGGTGACTTCAAGTTCGACTTTACTCCAGTTGGAGAACCTGCAGACTTGCATCGTATGGCTGCCCTTGGTGAAGACGGCGTGCTCTGTCTCCTATCTGACTCGACAAATGCAGAAGTGCCAACCTTTACCAACTCTGAAAAAGTCGTTGGCCAGTCCATCATGAAGATTATCCAAGGTATTGAAGGACGTATTATCTTTGCATCCTTTGCCTCAAATATCTTCCGTCTCCAACAAGCAACAGAAGCCGCTGTTAAGACTGGACGTAAGATTGCGGTCTTTGGCCGTTCTATGGAAAAGGCCATTGTCAACGGAATCGATCTTGGCTACATCAAAGCTCCTAAGGGAACCTTTATCGAGCCAAATGAAATCAAAGACTACCCTGCAGGAGAAGTTCTCATCCTCTGTACAGGTAGTCAGGGTGAGCCGATGGCAGCCCTCTCTCGTATCGCCAACGGAACCCACCGTCAGGTGCAACTCCAACCAGGCGATACGGTCATCTTCTCTTCAAGTCCAATCCCTGGAAACACTACTAGCGTTAACAAGCTGATTAACATCATTTCTGAAGCTGGTGTCGAAGTTATCCACGGTAAAGTGAACAATATCCATACATCTGGACACGGTGGTCAGCAAGAGCAAAAACTTATGCTCCGCTTGATTAAGCCAAAATACTTCATGCCTGTCCACGGTGAATACCGCATGCAAAAAGTCCACGCTGGACTAGCAGTGGATACTGGTGTTGAGAAGGACAATATCTTTATCATGAGCAATGGTGATGTGCTTGCCCTCACCGCAGATTCTGCTCGTATCGCAGGTCATTTCAACGCCCAAGACATCTATGTCGATGGAAATCGTATCGGTGAAATCGGCGCAGCTGTCCTCAAAGATCGTCGCGATCTATCTGAAGACGGTGTTGTTCTAGCAGTCGCAACTGTTGACTTCAAGTCTCAGATGATTCTATCTGGTCCAGACATCCTCAGCCGAGGCTTTGTCTACATGAGAGAGTCTGGCGACCTGATTCGCCAAAGCCAGCGCATTCTCTTCAATGCCATTCGTATCGCACTGAAAAACAAGGAGGCTAGCGTGCAATCTGTCAATGGTGCCATTGTCAACGCTATTCGCCCCTTCCTCTATGAAAATACCGAACGTGAACCGATTATCATCCCGATGATCCTCACACCAGATGAAGAATAAATCATAAAACAGCCCCGTTTTTCGGAGCTGTTTTTCTCTATGCTTTCTTTTCTTGATTTTTAGAAATACTACGATTTTTACCTTCAAGATACACCATCAAAATAGAAATATCTGCTGGGTTTACTCCCGAAATACGGCTGGCTTGGCCGATGGTTTCTGGATTGATGAGTTTGAACTTCTGACGGGCTTCTGTCGCGATAGAGTCAATGTCATCCCAGTCGATATTAGCTGGAATGCGTTTTTCTTCCATGCGTTTCATCTTGGCAACCTGATCCATGGCTTTTGAAATATAGCCTTCGTACTTGATTTCTGTTTCAATCAATTCGATAATCTTGTCATCCAATTCCTCTGCAGCTGGTCCGATGAAGGCCACCACATCTTGATAAGAAACTTCTGGACGGCGAAGGAATTCCTTGGCTGTCACTGCATCGGTCAACGGCTTGAAGCCCATCTCCTCAACCTTGGCATTGGTTTCCTTGACTGGCTTGAGTTTGATACTGTCTAAGCGTTTCATCTCATTATCAAATTGGTTTTTCTTGATTTCAAAGCGAACCCAGCGTTCATCATCCACAAGACCAATCTCGCGTCCCATCTCTGTCAAACGCATATCAGCATTGTCATGGCGGAGAATGAGGCGGTATTCAGCACGACTGGTCAAGAGACGGTAAGGTTCAATCGTTCCCTTGGTCACCAAATCGTCAATCATGACCCCAATATAACCGTCACTACGCTTCAAAATCAACTCAGGCTTACCTTGGATTTTCAGAGCCGCGTTGATACCAGCGATAATCCCTTGGCCTGCTGCCTCTTCGTAACCTGATGTTCCATTTGTCTGACCAGCAGTGAAAAGTCCGGAGATTTTCTTGGTTTCCAGAGTCGCACGCAACTGGTGTGGCAAGACCATGTCATACTCAATGGCATAACCTGTCCGCATCATTTCAGCATTTTCCAACCCTTTGATAGAATGAACCAGCTCACGTTGGACATCCTCAGGCAGACTAGTTGATAGACCTTGAACATAGACTTCCTCTGTATTGCGTCCTTCTGGCTCAAGGAAGAGTTGGTGACGTTCCTTGTCCGCAAAGCGCACAATCTTGTCCTCAATCGACGGGCAGTAACGAGGCCCCACTCCCTTGACCACACCTGTAAACATAGGTGCACGATGGAGGTTGTTTTGGATAATCTCATGACTGATACCATTGGTATAGGTCAACCAGCATGGCACTTGATCTTTGACATAATCCTCATCACGTGAAGTATAAGAGAAGTGATTTGGCGCTTCGTCTCCTGGCTGAATCTCTGTCACATCGTAGTTGATAGAAGAAGCCTTGACACGTGGAGGTGTTCCTGTCTTGAAACGACCAATTTCGAGTCCTAATTCCTTGAGGTTGTCAGCAAGGTTAATAGAAGCCAAGCTGTGGTTAGGACCTGATGAGTACTTGAGGTCTCCGATGATAATTTCCCCACGGAGGGCTGTTCCTGTCGTCACGATAACAGCCTTGGCAGCATACTCTTGATGGGTCGCTGTACGAACACCGACAACCTTGCCATCTTCCACCAAAATCTCATCAATCATGGTCTGACGAAGGGTCAGATTTTCTTGATTTTCAACTGTCTTGCGCATTTCCTTAGAGTAAAGTTCCTTGTCAGCCTGCGCACGAAGGGCACGGACAGCTGGCCCCTTCCCTGTGTTGAGCATCTTCATCTGGATGTAAGTCTTGTCAATAGTCTTGGCCATCTCGCCACCGAGGGCATCAACTTCACGCACAACGATCCCCTTGGCAGAACCACCGATAGAGGGGTTACAAGGCATGAAAGCCAACATTTCAATGTTGATGGTCGCAAGTAAGACCTTACAACCCATACGACTAGCAGCTAGGGATGCTTCTACCCCAGCGTGTCCCGCACCAATTACAATAATATCGTATTCTTCTGTAAAGTTATAAATCATATTTCTCTCCTATTTCTCAAGATGAATGTGTCTTAGTTGGCCGTCCCAATCTGGTAAGGCTGTTTTTAAAAAGGCTGGGACTAGTTGGAAATCCTGAAGCTGGTCCAAGTCAATCCATTCGCAAGGTTGCGTCTTCTCATCTTCCTGCATGGTCAATGGGGCATCTTCAAGCAAATCCACCAGATAATGAAACTCGATATTGTGATAGGAAACACCGTCCTGTTCAAAACGATTTTCAACCACAAAAGCTAGCTGCCCAGCTTGAGTTTTGACACCCAGTTCTTCCCTCACTTCGCGGACTATCGCGTCTTCCGTGCTTTCATTGACTTGAATGGCACCGCCAATAGTGTAATACTTGCCCTTGTCTTTGGTGACTAGAAGCTTGTGATTTTGGACAATCAAGGCTGTCGCCCGAACACCAAAAACTGTATTTCCTACTTTTGTCCGAAAGTCTTGTTGAATCATTCTTGTCCTTTCCCTTAAACGACACAAAAACAGTCAAAACTCCAAAGAAGTGCAGGACAAAAAAGCCTGCAACATCCATGAGCTTTGACCATCATTTCTATTGCTTTTATTATTGTAGCAAATTGAGAAAATTTGTCAATCTAAATGTACTGACAAACTTGTCCATCGCGGTAAGCATTGTCAATCAAACCACCACCTAAACACTCTTCGCCATCGTAAAAGACAACGGCCTGTCCTGGTGTGATCGCACGCTGTGGCTCCGCAAAGATGACCTCTGCCTTGTCTCCTTTGACATGGACGGTCACCTTCGAATCAGGCTGACGGTAGCGGAATTTAGCCGTACATTCGATCGTAAACTCCTCTGGCATGTCACGAGTAAAGTGGACTTGGCTAGCCTCTAGGCTGGTTGACATGAGCGAATCATGGTAGAAACCTTGTCCGACATAGAGAATATTCTTGCTTAGGTCTTTTCCGACAACGAACCAAGGGGCATTGTCTCCACCGTGTTGCCCACCGATACCGAGTCCGCCACGCTGACCAATCGTATAATACATAAGGCCTGCATGCTCGCCCATATCGCGGCCATCCACAGTCATCATGCGACCAGGCTGAGCTGGTAGGTAGTTGCTGAGGAAATTTTTAAAGTTCTTTTCTCCGATAAAGCAAATCCCTGTCGAGTCTTTCTTCTTGGCAGTCGCAAGGCCTGCTTCTTCTGCGAGTCTGCGAACTTCAGGTTTTTCCAAATGTCCCAGTGGAAACATGGTTTTTTGGAGTTGTTCTTGCGAAAGTTGGCTGAGGAAATAGGTTTGGTCCTTGCCATTGTCCACGCCACGAAGCATGTGAACAGTGCCAACCTCATCACGCGCTACACGGGCATAGTGCCCAGTCGCTACATAGTCTGCCCCCAAGGTCATGGCATAGTCCAAAAAGGCCTTGAACTTGATTTCCTTGTTGCACATAACATCTGGATTTGGCGTGCGTCCTGCACGGTATTCCGCTAGGAAATACTCGAAAACGCGGTCCCAGTACTCTTTTTCAAAATTGACAGAGTAGTAGGGAATGCCAATCTGGTCTGCCACCGCAGCCACATCCTTGTAATCTTCGGTCGCCGTACAGACGCCGTTTTCATCTGTGTCATCCCAGTTCTTCATGAAGATACCGATCACATCGTAGCCCTGCTCCTTGAGCAAAAGAGCCGTCACCGACGAATCAACACCACCACTCATCCCCACGACAACACGTATTTTAGAGTTATCACTCATGGTAAGTCTCCCATCTATTCGTTTATTCACGATTGAAGGTCGTGTGTGCTTCACGATTGAAGGTCGTTTGAGCAGTTTTCATTATAACATGCTTGGTTGGAGAAGACAAGAAAGAGGCTGATAATCGACCAAGCTCTGTTTTTAGACACAGTTCAAATCCAAACTATTCTTTATAGAAAAAATTCCTATAAATTCGAGAAATAGTTAAAATACATACAAATATGACTCCCAAAATAGATAATACTATTTTCACAAAACTCATTTCCGAACCTATGACATATATATGAAAAAGAGGGGCTAGTCCTACACATAGAGACAATAGATAACTAATAAATCTTATCTCACCAATTCCTGCAAAAAAATGTTTCATTTTAAATATTCCAATTTTACCTTTCATCTTAATAATCCACTAGCAAATCTATTGGCTTCTCTTTTTTTTGAAAAATCTTGATAGCAAATTTGCTCCACTTAATGCCACTAAAATTTCAATGGGCAAAAAATAGTAATCCCATATCAAATGAGAAATTAGCAATGATAGAAATAGTATACAATCAATATAACTATTCTTAAAATATTCTGTAATTACGTAATACAGAAATGCCACAACCACTGAAATTAAAACAACCATCATAATACTATTATCCTGTCCTTCTCACTAACTCTATTTCCAAAATTTCATTTTTTGGGGGATTTAGTAACGCAATTCCAATTAGCAATACACCTAATATAAATAAAAGTATTTCCCAAAATTTATTCTCAGTTTTAATAAAAGGTATAAGATACATACTAACCAATATGGAACTTACTCCTAAAATAGCAGAGACCACTCTGACTTTATCACTTAGTTTAAACATATTTGATTCCCTATAAAATAAGCAGTGACTACGTTTACTGTAGCATTTCCCCGTAATAAAGAACTTCTTTATGTAGAGATAATTTCCCATCAAGACACCTCATTTCTTCTTACTCAATAGCAACATAATTATTTGGTAATACGAGTTCCATTTATTTTCTCCTTTTTTATTAAGCATGGTTAGGATAGTTTCCTAACAAGTGATCGCAAGCTTTGTTTAGTTACCTAAATTAGACTTCCTTCCTTTATCTTATTTTAAATATTTAAAACCAGTTACTGCTTGAAGCTTAACAGTTTACTTAATTCAAATAACAGCTAATCACTGATTCCCTGATTTTATCAAATATACTAATAACCACAATTGTGATACGATCATCATTATAAGAACAACATTTAACGAATCAAAGTTTTTCCGAGATAATAATAAAGCAACAGCAAGCAGTATTATTACTAAAGATTGAATAACTACTATTACTCTTAACATTTTATCCTCTACCAGTAACCAAAGCATAGTATCTATTTTCAAAACCGAGCATAACAATTGCACCTATTGCTCCAAATGCAACCAGCATTTCTCCCAATTCGTCACTTGACATCTTGCGTATGCCACTAGCAGGGTCTGCTACGTAGAATTTACTATTCCTTTTGATACTATGTAGTACCACAAAATGATTTTTACCTAAATCATTCTTAACTTGAAGAATCGCAGGAAATGTTAATTTTGGAGTCAAATCTTCCAGTGCTACTCGAACAGCTTTTACTGTAAAATTCAACTTATTCAGACCTGAAACAATACCACTGACAGTCGTTCCATACATGTCTGTACCAATAATTTCCCGAATCTTCATGATTGATAGTTCCTTTTTGTAAGATAAAAGAACTGTTGAAACAACTGCCGCAGCACAATCTGACTGATCATGTTGCATCGTACAAGGATATTTTTTTAACATAGAAATACTCAATTCTTTAGAATTAATCTAACTTTTCTTTGATGTCACCCAAACCTCAATCACTGCCCAGTAGTTCTTGAATCAGTTTATTTTCAACCGTATCATTCTTTGTTCTTGATATCTTTCCAAGCATTGTAGTACAGCAGATTTTTGTCCAAGGACTGAGCTTCCTTTAACAACCCAAGCTCCCTTATATTATATCGGCCAGCCCCATGGAAAGATTATGTCCAGACTAATCAATGATATAATACATACTAGAATACAAAATATTTTTTTATTCATACTTTTCTCCTATCTTTATTTTCTACCTACATAGTACCTCTTATTAAGCTCATTTCAAAATTACGTTAACTTTTTTCACAACTTTATTTCGACTTTCTTTTTTACTTTTTACATTACTATGATACAATATTTTTAACAAAATTTTATTGTTTGTTAACTTTTTTCACGAAAAGGAGAAAATCATGCGTTATGATTTCGGAAAGGTCTATAAAGAAATACGTGAGTCAAAGGGGCTGACCCAAGAAGAGATCTGTGGGGGTGTTCTCTCAAGAACCAGCCTATCAAAAATCGAAAGCGGTAAGACAACTCCAAAATATGAAAATATGGAATTTCTTCTCCGTCAAATCAATATGAGTTTTGAAGAGTTTGAATATATCTGTCAACTTTATCAACCAAGTCAACGCACAGAAATTATGCAAACCTATCTCAATATGCGTTCCATTATCGGAACCAGCGATCTTGTCAATTTATTTCAAAAATGCCAAGACTACCTCAAGACCCACCACGATCTCCCTATAGAAGAAATCAGAGACATGCTTGAAGTTGTCATTTATATCCGTCAACACGGGGCAGGGGAACTATCAGATCACGCAGAACAGGTTGTCAAAAAACTTTGGAGAAAGATTGAAAAACAAGATACATGGTATGAAAGTGACCTAAAAATCCTCAATACCATCCTTTTCAGCTTGCCCATTGAACACCTCCATCTCATCACCGAAAAAATCTTGCAACGCTTAGAAGTCTATAAAAACTATCAACATTTATATGACTTGCGAATGACAATTCTATTAAACCTTTCCACACTCTATCTATACAATCAAGATAAAAACATGTGTAAGCAAATCTGCTACACTTTACTGGAGGATGCCAAGAACAAGAAAAGCTATGATAGGCTTGCTATCTGCTATGTCCGTGTTGGGATTTGTACAGACGATCCTAAACTTATCCAAAAAGGTTTCTCACTTCTAGAGCTGACCGAGGAAACTTCTATGCTGTCTCATCTCAAACAAGAAGTGGAGACCTATTATCAACCGAAGGAAAGATAAAAAAGTCGAGGGATTTCCTCGACCTTTTCATATTATTCTGTTTGTTATTTCTTAATACCAGCCGTTGTTAAGCCAGAAGTTTTTGGCAGCTGTCCATGAACCGTAACGTCCTGCAACGTAGGCATCTGCTACACGTTCTTGGTTTTCAGCTGAGTAGTCACCGTTCAAGTATGAATCTGTCAATTGGTAACGTCCGATGTAACGTCCGTTTGTGGCTGTGTAGCTACCACCTGATTCTTTTTGAGCGATCCATTCTTTAGCTTCTGCTTCAGATCCGCTTACAGTTGAAGCAACTGTTTCTTCTACTACTGCTTCGCTTGCTACTGGAGCTTCTTCCACTACTTCTGTAGTTTCTACTACTGGAGCTGAAACAGTTTCATCTTGAGCTGCTGGAGCTTCATAAGTCGTTGAAGCTGATGCTACTGGCGCTACAGGGCCATCAATAACTAACTCTTGACCAACATAAATCAAATGAATGTTGTCAATGTGATTGTTTTCTGCCAATTTCTCAACAGTTGTGTTGTGAGTTTCAGCGATTTCTGAAAGTGTATCACCTTCTTTAACTGTGTAAGTTGATGATTCTTGAGCAGATACAAATGATGGAGCAAATACTGCAAACAAGGCAGCTACTCCTGCAAGAGTTGCTTTAATCTTTTTAGTTATTGATTTCATATTCGAAAATTCTCCTTCTTTCTATAGTTCTATCATACCCTTTAAATATTACCGTTTCTTGACACTTTTATGTAGAAATATTACAAAATTATTTTTTATTTCCCTAAATAAGGTGTTTTTTGTCATAAAAGATACTATTTTTATGCTATTTGAGGTATTAGAAAGGTTTTCATCCACAATTAAAGCCAAGCCCCTCATTCTTTGATATAATAGAGATAAGAATTTTTATAAGGGGAAACTGATGAAATCACTTCGTTTTCAATCTGTCTTTGATATCATCGGACCAGTTATGATTGGCCCATCTAGTAGCCATACCGCTGGTGCTGTTCGTATTGGGAAGATTGTCTCTTCCATTTTTGATGATACTCCGACAGAAGTTGAATTCCAACTTTTTAACTCATTTGCCAAGACCTATCGTGGTCACGGAACAGACCTAGCCCTTGTTGCAGGTATTTTAGGAATGGATACAGATGATCCTGAAATTCCAAATAGTCTGGAAATTGCCCACAAGCGTGGTATCAAGATTGTCTGGACCATTCAGAAAGACAGCAATGCCCCTCACCCTAACACCACTAAAATTACTGTTAAAAATGCCCACAAGACCATCAGCGTGACTGGTATTTCTATCGGTGGAGGAAATATTCAGGTAACCGAACTCAATGGTTTTGCCGTCTCTCTCAATATGAATACACCGACTATCATCATCGTTCATCAAGATATTCCAGGTATGATTGCCCTTGTTACAGAGGCGCTTTCCCGCTATGGTATCAATATCGCCCAGATGAATGTCACTCGTGAAAAAGCTGGTGAAAAAGCCATTATGATTATCGAAGTTGACAGTCGCAACTGTGATGAGGCTATCGAAGAAATTCGAAAAATCCCTCATCTCCACAATGTCAATTTCTTTAAATAGGAGGAAGCATGTTTTATTCTATCAAAGAATTGGTCGAGCAAGCAGATCTGGACTTTCAAGGAAATGTCGCAGAACTCATGATTACAACAGAGTTTGAATTGACCGGTCGCGAACGTGAAGAAGTCTTCCTTCTCATGGAACGCAATCTGGAAGTTATGAAAGCCTCTGTCCAACTTGGCCTCAATGAAAATAAATCTCGTAGTGGCCTGACAGGTGGAGATGCTGCCAAATTGGATCACTACATCAAAAACGAAAAAACTTTATCAGATTACACGATTCTCTCTGCTGCCCGAAATGCTATCGCAGTCAATGAACACAATGCTAAAATGGGCTTGGTCTGCGCTACTCCTACCGCAGGAAGTGCCGGTTGTCTCCCTTCCGTTCTCACTGCTGCTATTGAAAAATTAGACCTCAGCCACGAGCAACAATTGGATTTCCTCTTTGCTGCTGGTGCCTTTGGACTAGTCATCGCAAACAATGCCTCCATCTCAGGTGCTGAGGGTGGGTGTCAAGCTGAAGTTGGTTCAGCCTCTGCTATGAGTGCTGCCGCCTTGACTCTGGCTGCAGGTGGAACACCTTATCAGGCCAGTCAAGCTATTGCCTTTGTCATTAAAAATATGCTAGGCCTCATCTGTGACCCTGTTGCAGGTTTGGTCGAAGTTCCCTGTGTCAAACGTAATGCCATGGGAGCTAGCTTTGCTTTCATCGCAGCAGACATGGCCTTGGCAGGTATCGAATCTAAAATCCCTGTGGATGAAGTGATCGATGCCATGTACCAAGTAGGAGCAAGCATGCCAACTGCCTTTCGTGAAACAGCTGAAGGTGGACTCGCTACCACCCCTACTGGTCGTCGCCTCCAAAAAGAGATTTTCGGAGAATAAGCTTATCAAATAGGAGAAACCATGACCTCTATCACAGCGATTTTTTTCGATTTGGATGGAACCCTCGTTGATAGTTCTATCGGGATTCACAATGCCTTTACCTATACCTTTAAAGAGCTGGGGGTGCCTAGCCCTGATGCCAAAACTATTCGTGGTTTTATGGGACCACCTCTCGAAAGTAGTTTTGCGACCTGCCTGTCCAAAGACCAAATTTCTGAAGCCATGCAGATATATCGTTCTTACTATAAGGCAAAAGGCATCTATGAAGCTCAACTCTTTCCTCAGATTATAGACTTGCTTGAGGAGTTATCGAGCAGTTATCCACTCTACATCACCACGACAAAGAATACATCTACTGCTCAAGACATGGCCAAAAACTTGGAAATCCATCATTTCTTTGATGGTATTTATGGTTCTAGCCCTGAAGCACCCCATAAGGCAGATGTCATTCACCAAGCCTTACAGACACATCAACTAGCACCAGAACAAGCCATCATCATCGGAGATACCAAGTTTGATATGCTGGGAGCTCGAGAAACAGGTATTCAGAAATTGGCCGTCACTTGGGGATTTGGAGAGCAAGCAAATCTACTAAACTATCAACCTGATTATATCGCTCACAAACCCTTAGAAGTTTTGGCGTATTTTCAATAGCATAGACTGGGCGACAACTCTATTTCAGAAGAAAATGAAGTAATACTCAATGAAAATCAAAGAGCAAACTAGGAAACTAGCTGCGGGCTGCTCAAAACACTGTTTTAAGGTTGTAGATGGAACTGACGAAGTCAGCT
>NZ_VMLH01000018.1:0-14314 GCF_013276595.1 Streptococcus sp. 10824 | reverse complement strand
GTTTTGAGGTGGCAGATAGAACTGACGAAGTCAGTAACCATATACGGCAAGGCGACGTTGACGTGGTTTGAAGAGATTTTCGAAGAGTATAAGTCTCTACATAATAAAACGCATATTACCAAGGTTGTTAACTTGATAATATGCGTTTTTCTTTTTTATTCAATGTGGGTTGTTTGATTAGCAAAGGCGATAATAGCTTGCTTCAACTCATCTCCACTGAGAGTGCGGAACTCTCCAATCTTTTGATTGATGGATTCTAAAGGCATGACATTAACCTTACCAACGAAAATCTTATCCATAACTTGATTGTCAACGAGTTCGGTTGATACCAAGAGTTCTTCGTAGAGTTTTTCACCTGGGCGGATTCCAACTTCAACGATTGGAATTTCACTTTCAGTGTGGCCACTTAGAAGCACCATCTTCTTGGCCAAGTCATAAATCTTGACTGGTTTGCCCATATCAAGGATAAAGACTTCCCCATCTTTGGCATAAGCACCAGCATGGATAACCAGACGGCTAGCTTCTGGAATGGTCATAAAGTAACGGGTCATGCGGAAGTCTGTGACCGTTACAGGCCCACCTTCGGCAATTTGACGTTCAAAGACTGGAATGACACTACCACGGCTACCAAGTACATTCCCAAAACGAACTGCACAGTAGGTCGATTGGCTACGTTGGTTAAAGCCAGTGACAATCAACTCCGCCACGCGCTTGGTTGCTCCCATAACATTTGGTGGATTAACTGCCTTATCTGTCGAAATCATAACCATCTTAGACACTTTAGCTTCATCAACAGCCTTAGCAACGTTGTAAGTTCCACGGATATTGTTTTTGAAGGCTTCTTTTGGATTGCGCTCCATCATAGGAACATGCTTGTGGGCTGCCGCATGATAAACAATAGCAGGTTTGTACTGCTCAAAGACTTGCAAGAGACGGTCGTAGTCTTGAATGTCCGCAATCACAGGT
Source organism: Streptococcus sp. 10824 (assembly GCF_013276595.1). Lineage (NCBI taxonomy): Bacteria > Bacillati > Bacillota > Bacilli > Lactobacillales > Streptococcaceae > Streptococcus > Streptococcus sp. 10824. The sequence continues at coordinate 13,348 of NZ_VMLH01000018.1, read as the reverse complement.
ACATAATCAATCCCTTGGAACTTACGAATCAATTCATGATAAACAAGGTAGATTGAGTTTTCCCCATGACCGAGCAAGATAATGCGTTCAGGATTGAAGCGACTAACTTGACGACAGATTTCAGAACCGATTGAACCTCCAGCTCCTGTGACTAAGATGGTCTTACCTGTCAGTTCTGCACCCAGACGCGATTCGTCAAGACGAATTTCCTGACGACCCAAAAGGTCTGTGATATCAATCTTCTGGAAGCCTCCACCTGCTGGGTGAAGTCCTTGAACAACCGTTTCAACCTTAGGCATCTTGTAACATTTGACACCCAGCTTATTACACATCTGCAAGATACGCTCATACTCTGACGAATCAAGCGACGGAATCACAACGATGACACGCTCGATTTGATGGCGTTTGGCTAATTCAGGCAGATTGTCATAAGAGCCCAAAACAGGGATACCACCAAGTTTTTGACCCTTTTTCTTAGCATCCTTATCCAAGATACCGACCAGTTCTAATTCACTGGTTGGATGTTGGTAACTATCCATAAAGAGGGCCCCACCATCACCGGCACCAATCAAGAAGGTCCGACGGTGTTCTCCATCACCACTACCTTTTTTGCGTCTGGAGTAGAGTAACTGCCAAGTAATCCGTGGCAATAAAATCAAGAAGGTACTCAACAAGATAAAGAGAATGATGAAACGGATGGAGAAGAGTGGCAAGAAGGCATAGCAGATTCCATAAGACAAAACACTGCTGGCAGTCACACCAAAAAAGATTTTCATGAAATCCGTAATCTTGCTGTAACGACTAATACTAGCATTCAACCCCCAAAAACCAATCATCAATTGATAGAACAGAAAGGCCAAACTCGTATAGATAATGTAGTCAACAGGTGCTGGATTAATCAGCCCATAAAATAAAATATAAGATACAATGATCGAAACCACCATACTGAAAATATCAAATATTCCCCAGAAAACCTGCTTTTGTTGTTTATTTAAAATTTCCACCAGATCAATCACATAATCTGTTAGTTTTTTATTCATGTCAATCTACTCCTCCTTAAAAGAGTTTTACTATATTGTTATTGTAGCACATTTTAATTTATTTGGCTTATTTTTCCAAATAAATTACTGTTCCCTTGTACTCTTTCTTCCATTTAAATCCTCTAATTAAACCTACAATCGTTCCAAGGCCATAAGCAAAGTGAATGGAAAATAAAAGAAAGGGCATCACAATTAGAAATCCATTTTTATGTTTTAATAAAGTCAGCAAAGTGAGTAGTGATAAAAGTAAAAAATAGGCGCCTAATAGTAAAGTTATGAATACGAATGTGATCGGTAACAATGCTAGACTAAACACAAGACTCAAAACAAATAAACAAGGAACATAGTGAAATAATGATAAACACTTAAACTGAACATGGCTTGTCAAGCCAATCCACAAACCATTTGAATACTTTTGATGCAGCATTTTCTTGAATGTTGGTCGAATATACTGATAAGATAGAATACTTGGGCTATAGCGGATTTTATAACCATGTTCTCGAATTCTATAATGAATATCATTATCTTCAGTTCGGCCAAGTTGCTCATTTACTAAACCAACCTTCTGGAAAACCTCTCGTTTATACATCCCATGAAAAATAGAAGAAATATATCTATCCTCAGAACTATTTCGATAATTGGCAATGCTACTGCCAAACATATTTTCCTCAACAAGATGCAAGGTCTCTCCCCATTTTCCTTTTCCTTCGACAATCGTCGGTCTAGGCCCCCCACAGACAAATTCACCTTGTTGAATAATAGCCACATTGTTCATTACAAAAGTCTCAGTAACTTTTGAATGAGCATCAATTTTTAAAATAAGGTCCCCTACAGAATGTTTAACTCCCAGGTTAAAACCACTAGCTTGATTTTTCTTAGGATTGTTATACAATCTAATTGAGTTAAACTCTGTATCTTCCTTTATCAATTGCTGAATGATAGCTGTGGTCCCATCTGTGGACATAGCATTTATAAATAGAATTTCAATATTCTCTTTAGGATAGGTTTGATTTTTTAAGTCTTCAATTAGACCAGACAGATATTTTTCTTCATTGTATGCACTGATTACAATGGATACGAGAAGACTTTCAACATTTTGAGTCACTACTACTCTCCTGAATTTTTCCTTCCACCATTCTATCATAATTTTCAAGACTTTCCCATTTTTATCTTGAAAGCCAGAAACCTTACTTGACATTATAGTGAAAAAGCCTTAAAATAAGCTGTTATTAAAATCAGCTAGAAGAGGTATTTTATGAAAAAGCAATCACTCTTTTTTGTTCCAGGTATTATCCTGATTGGTGTTTCTTTGCGGGCTCCTTTTACTGTTTTACCCATTATTTTGGGAGATATTTCGCAAGGGCTGGGGGTAGAAGTTAGTTCGCTTGGTGTCTTGACCAGCCTGCCTCTCCTTATGTTTACCCTCTTTTCACCATTTTCTACCCGACTGGCTCAGAAAATCGGCTTGGAGCATCTCTTCACCTACAGCCTCTTCTTCTTGACCATCGGCTCACTTATTCGACTAATCAATCTGCCCCTGCTCTATCTAGGAACCTTGATGGTTGGGGCAAGTGTCGCAGTCATCAATGTCCTGCTTCCTAGTCTTATCCAAGCCAATCAACCAAAGAAGATTGGTTTTCTGACCACCTTATATGTAACCTCTATGGGGATTGCGACGGCTCTGGCTTCCTATCTAGCCGTGCCTATTACACAAGCCAGTTCTTGGAAAGGACTTATCATCCTCCTCACCCTGCTCTGTCTAGCAACTTTTTTGGTCTGGCTCCCAAATCACCGCTATAATCATAGACTAGCTCCACAAACCAAACAAAAAAGTCAAATAAAGGTTATGCGTAATAAACAGGTCTGGGCAATTATTATCTTTGCAGGTTTTCAATCCTTGATTTTTTACACTGCTATGACTTGGTTACCTACCATGGCTATCCATGCAGGCCTATCCAGTCACCAAGCTGGCTTGCTGACTTCTATCTTCTCTCTGATTAGCATTCCTTTTTCAATGACCATCCCAAGCTTGACAACTAGTTTATCTACTCGCAACCGTCAGCTCATGCTCACTCTGGTTTCACTAGCTGGTGTGGTCGGCATTTCCATGCTCTTTTTCCCAATCAATAATTTCATTTACTGGCTTGCCATCCATCTCCTCATCGGAACCGCAACCAGCGCCCTCTTCCCTTATCTCATGGTCAACTTTTCACTCAAGACAAGCGCCCCTGAAAAGACAGCCCAATTGTCCGGCCTATCTCAAACAGGAGGCTATATCCTAGCAGCCTTTGGGCCAACCCTCTTTGGTTACAGTTTTGACCTGTTCCACTCTTGGGTACCAGCTGTAGCTGCCCTCTTACTCGTCGATATTCTGATGACTGTAGCCCTCTTTACAGTGGACAGAGCGGATAAGATCCTCTAAACGCCACATTTCAAGTGCGAGTTAACCAGTAAGAAGAGACCCTCTGGAAAACTTGTGTTGCGTGTTCTATGGATTGTTTCATAGGAAGTCTAATAAACCGCTAAGAAAACTTAGCGGTTATTTTTTACTGTTTTTATAAGTATTTGAAAAGCTTCTAAAAGTTGTTCCTGTGTTGTTTGTGGAAGTTGGACTAATTGATCCGCTAATAATTCTAGTTGCGGATTTTGAGAAGTAATACGGCTCTCAAATAGTTCAGATGGTGGGATATCAAGAGCTGTAATGATTTTTTCCAAAGTATCAATTTTAATATTTGACCCCTTGGTTTCAAGATTAGAAATATAATCAATACCGACACCAGCTTTTTCGCTGAGATTTTGTTGGCTTAATTTTCTTTCTTTTCGTATGAGTCGTATTCGTTGACCTATATACTTTTGTAAATGAATGGATGTCATAACTTACCTCGTTTCAATACCATAATACAAGGAAGCTAACTATAAAATAACCCGTTTATAGACTAAAAAACGCAAATATGTTGCCTGTATAATATAAAAATGATAAAATAGAAGTGTATAAGAAAATGATTAGCTCATAATCAATTATATTTTCTATCAGCCATCAAAGGAGAAAATGATGAAGAAACTGAAAAAACTCACAACTTCAACAGCTATTGCGCTTGCATCTGTTGGTGTGCCTGCATTTGCTCAAGAAGCAACTACTACAACAGCAGTTGATGCAACTGCTGTCAATGAACCAGCTCTTGTTTCAAAACCTGTAGCTGATGCAAAACCAGAAGTGAAGAAATCTTCTGATGTCAAACCTGCTCTTGATGCTCAAGCTTCTAATGTTAAGCAAGTTGAAGCTGAAAGTGAAACAGCAAAAGCTGAAGCTACTTCTGCTAACCAAGTTGTCACAACTACCGAAACTGCTTTGACAAGCGCTAAAGAGGACTTGAAATCAGCTGAAGCTGTTAAAGCCAATGCTACAGAAGAAAATATCACAGCTACAAAAGCTAAACAAGACGCCAATGTAAAAGCTCAAGAAGCCAATCAAACAGCAACTGAAGCGTCTACTGAAGCCATTAAAGCACAAACTGAAACTGTAGCAAGTGAAACAGCTAACGTTGCAAGCACAACAAGTAAGAAAGCTGAAGCTGATAAAACAGTAACCGCTAAAGAAGCTAATGTAAAATCAGCTGAAGACGCGCTAAATGGTTCAGGACTTGGTGAAGCTAAAGCCTCTCTTGCCCAAGCTGAAAAAGATATTGAACAAGCAAATGCAAATATCTCAAGCGCAACAACAGCTGTCGAAACTGCTAAGAAAGCAGATAGCAACCGCGCAGATGCTATCAAACAAGCTACAAACAATGTGAATGTCAAAAATGACGCCTTGAAACTAGCTAAAGAAATGATGGACGCCAACCAAAATAAAGTGGATTCTATCCAAGAAAAAGCAGATGCTACAGCCTCTAAAGAAAAAGAAGCTCAAACTGCCTTGGATGTGGAAAAAGCTCGCTCTGGTGAAGCAGTCATCAAAATGGAAGACACTGTTCACCATTTGACAGATGAAGAAAAAGCTTACTATGGTCTTGATACGAACGATATCACATTTAAAGATGCACTTAGCTATTATGCAAATAACAGTTGGAAAGAAGATGGTAAAGCTAATCGTCTAATGATGCTTACAGCTGCTAAAATGTATAAAGCTCTTACAGTTGATTTCAACAAAAACGATGCCAACCGTAAAGTAGATATTGACAATTTAACAGATGCTGAAATTGCTGAAGTTAGTGATTTCTATGCTAAATTAGTAAATGTCTTGCAAGAAAATATGGGATATCCTACAACATATAGAGCTTATGCTGCTCAAGATACACTTGAACATAACAAAAAAATGGCAAAAGCCTATGAAGCTCGTGGAACTGACCCTGCTGTAGCTGGTCATATTCGTGAAAACAATGGTGTTGAAAACTTAGCTTCAATTTATGCTAGTGACGATATTTCAACAATGCAAGATTTGAAAAACGCTGCATTGCGTGCTTTCAAAAATTATTCATTCCTTGATAAACATGCTAATTGGGGACATTTGAATAACAACCTAAACGGTGGTGGTGTTGCTATGACAGTCGCTAACATCAATGGTAAACGTTGGTTTGTCAACTCATTTGGTAGCGATGGTAAACACAAAATCAACCTCAACCAAGACCTTGCCCAACTTGAAGCTAAACTAGCTGAAGCACAAAAACAAAACAGCCAAGCTCAAACTGCTCTTGCAAATGCTAAAGCAGAATTAGCAGAAGCTTCACGCAAATATGCTTCTGCACTTGAAGCTAAAACAGACGCTGAAAAAGAATTGGCAAGCAAAACAGCTAGTCCACTTCAAACAGAAGTTGCTGAAAAGAACTTGCAATTGGCAAACCTTGCTTTGAAAAATGCACAAGAACGTAAAACAACTGCTGAAACAGCTGTTGAAAACTTCTCAAGAAGCCAAGCAGAAAAAGAAACTGCTCTTGAAACAGCTAAAGCTGAACTAGCTACAGCCAAAACTGCTCAAAAAGATGCTGAAACTGCTCTTACAAATGCGCAAGCAAAATTGCAAGCAGAAAAAAACAAGTTGACTGCTCTTCAAGCTAAACAAGCAAAACTCCATGAAGACAAAGACAAATTGGTGTCAGATGCTAAAGCAATTGCTACAGAATTGAGTGCTTATCTAAACGCAAATAAAAATCTTGCAGATGCGCAAGCAAAAGTAGCTGATTTAGAAACAAAATTAGCACAAGCAAAATCTACTGCAAAATTGGCACAAGATAAATTGGATGCAGTTACAGCTAAATTGCAAGCTGAACAAGCTAAACTAGCTGAAATCCAAGAAGAGTTTGATAAGTTGGTCAAGGCTGAAAGAAAGGACTACTACAATTTATCAGGTTGGTATCTGGAATATCTTGCAGGGAAACAAGCGGATAAGAAAACAGATACAGAACTCAAGAAAGTAGAAGATGAAAAACCTTCACAAGCTGGTAACTGGATTCAGTCAGCTGGTCGCTGGTGGTACAAACATGCTGACGGTTCATATACAACCAACGGTTGGGAACAAATCAAGGGTACTTGGTATTACTTTGACCACGCAGGTTGGATGCGAACTGGCTGGGTCAAGACTGGTGGCACATGGTATTACTTGAACAAGTCAGGCTCAATGGCTACAGGTTGGGTAAAAGACAACGGTACATGGTACTATTTGAACAAGTCAGGTTCACTGGCTACAGGCTGGGTTAAAGAAAATGGCTCATGGTATTATCTTGACCAGTCAGGTGCTATGAAAACAGGCTGGTTTACAGTTTCTGGTAAATGGTACTACGCCTATAGCTCTGGTGCCCTAGCAATCAATACAACGACCCCTGACGGCTACCGTGTCAATGACAATGGTGAGTGGGTATAGAATAAAATTATTAAAAAATAAATAAAAAAAGGAAAATAATCATTATGAAAAAAATCGTTTTAACGACTACAGCAGTTTTATCACTCCTAGCAACAGGAGCTACAATTTCAAGTGTCAATGCCTCAAGTGGTCCAGCACCTCAAACAAACACTCAGTCAGATAGTATTATTGCGACAGATGTGACTCTTGTAGAGAAAAGAGAAGCAAAAATTCAAAGAGCAGTTGATGATTTATCTAAACAAGCTATTAGTATAGAATTGGTTGATGAAAATTATAGTAGCAATTTTAAAAATCAATTCCCAAACTTTTTTGAAAAACGTCCAGAAGGACAAGTGTACGTTGATGGAAAACAAGTTACATTTAAGGCAACAAATTTTGGAATCTATAGTATGAACTTTGAGTCAAAAGGGGTTCGATACAAAGCGGCAGTAGATGTGAGAGAAAATGTCGGTAAAGGTCTTGCTTTCTACATTTACCTAACTAAACTAGAAGTCCTATCAACTAATCAAACTTCTGGGAACACAACTACTCCAGCATCTTCCCCTACAACTCCAACACCAACAAAAACAGACCGTTGGGTTCAAGCTGGTTCTCGCTGGTGGTTCAAGCACTCTGATGGTTCTTACACATCTAATGGCTGGGAAAAAATCAATGGTGTTTGGTATCGTTTTGATAACTCTGGTTGGATGCAAACAGGTTGGGTAAAAGACGGTAATTGGTACTATCTCGATGGTTCAGGGGCTATGAAGACTGGTTGGCTCAAAGATAATGGTAGCTGGTACTATCTTCAAGACTCAGGCGCTATGAAAACAGGCTGGATGAAAGTATCTGGTAAATGGTACTATGCTTATAGCTCTGGTGCACTCGCAATCAATACAACGACCCCTGATGGTTACAGTGTCAATTACAATGGTGAGTGGGTAGAATAGACCGATTTACTAAATAGACTAAGAAATAAAAAAATCTTCTTGCGTTTGTAGGAAGATTTTTTGGATTCACAAAACTAGCTTCTATCATTTTTATATATAAAAATTTTACACATTTCTCTTGACAGGGCTTTCTTTTAGATGTACAATGTATGTGTAGAAAAATTATATATAAAAATCTTACACATTAGAAAAGGAGGTTTCCCATGTACTTTCCAACATCCTCTGCCTTGATTGAATTTCTCATCTTGGCTGTACTGGAGCAGGGTGATTCTTATGGTTATGAGATTAGCCAAACCATTAAGCTGATCGCTAATATCAAAGAATCCACACTCTATCCCATTCTCAAAAAATTGGAAGGCAATAGCTTTCTGACAACCTATTCTAGAGAGTTCCAAGGTCGCATGCGCAAATACTACTCCTTGACAAACGGTGGTATAGAACAGCTCTTGACCCTAAAAGATGAATGGACACTCTATACAGACACCATCAATGGCATCATAGAAGGGAGTATCCGCCATGACAAGAACTGAATACCTGACTCAGCTAGAACTCTATCTCAAGAAACTACCTGAAGCTGACCGTATCGAAGCCATGGACTATTTCAGGGAACTCTTTAACGATGCTGGAGTCGAAGGAGAAGAAGAACTCATCGCTAGCTTGGGAACTCCCAAAGAAGCGGCCCACGAGGTTCTCTCCAATCTTCTCGATAAAAAAATCAATGAGGCACCCGCTCAAAAGAATAACCGACAAATTTTGCATATCGCCTTGTTAGCCCTCCTTGCAGCACCCATCGGTATTCCTCTGGGAATCGCCATCCTCGTGACCCTGTTCGCAATCCTTGTAGCCGCTTTGACTGTTATTCTGGCTTTCTTTGCAGTTTCCATACTGGGTATCATCGGCGGATTCCTATTTTTAGTTGAAAGTTTCACTGTCTTAGCCCAAGCCAAATCAGCCTTTATCTTGATTTTCGGTTCTGGTTTACTGGCTATCGGTGCTTCTTCACTAGTCTTACTAGGTATTTCCTATGTAGCCCGCTTCTTCGGTCTACTCATTGTTCGCCTGGTGCAATTTGTTCTCAAAAAAGGAAAGAGAGGTGACCAGCATGCGTAAATTGACAAAAGGATTTCTCATTTTTGGTGTGGTGACTACCGTTGTCGGCTTTATCCTGCTCTTTGTAGGGATCCAATCTGACGGGATTAAGAGCCTACTTTCCATGTCCAAAGAACCTGTCTATGATAGCCGTACGGAAGAGCTAACCTTTGGCAAGGAAGTCGAAAACTTAGAGATCACTCTCCACCAACACGCGCTGACCATCACAGACTCTTTCGATGATCAAATCCACATTTCTTACCATCCATCACTTTCTGCTCACCATGATCTTATCACCAATCAGAACGATAGAACTCTGAGTCTCACTGATAAGAAACTGTCTGAAAGTCCATTTATCTCTTCTGGAATTGATGGGATTCTCCATATTGTAAGTAGTTCATCTAATCGTTTTAATGATGTCATCATCGGACTACCGAAAGGGAGAACTCTAAAAGGGATCAACATCTCAGCCAATCGCGGACAAACCACCATCATAAATGCTAGCCTTGAAAATGCGACCCTCAATACAAACGGCTATATCCTCCGAATTGAAGGAAGTCGTATCAAAAACAGTAAACTCACAACGCCCAATATCGTTAATATCTTTGATACAGATCTTACAGATAGTCAGCTAGAGTCAACAGAACATCACTTCCACGCTGAAAATATCCAAGTCCATGGTAAGGTTGAACTGACTGCCAAAGATTATCTCCGAATCATCCTAGACCAGAAAGAAAGCCAACGAATTAACTGGGACATCTCAAGCAACTATGGTTCTATCTTCCAATTCACAAGAGAAGAGCCTGAATCAAGAGGTACGGAATTAAGCAACCCTTACAAAACTGAAAAAACCGATGTCAAGGATCAACTCATTGCGAGATCTGATGATGATATTGAGCTAATATCCACACCAAGCAGGCGTTGACAAAAACGCTTACATCTGCTACTATAGAAGCATATTTATCTAACTAAAAAGGAGGTTCTACCATGAAACAAGAATGGTTTGAAAGTAATGATTTTGTAAAAACAACAAGCAAGAACAAGCCTGATGAACAGCCCCAAGAGGTTGCAGACAAGGCTGAAGAAATGATAGCCGATCTCGATACACCAATTGAAAAAAATACTCAAGTAGAGGAGGAAGTCTCTCAAGCTGCAGTCGAACTGGAAAGCCAGCAAGAAGAGACAATTGAAACGCCTGAAGACAGTGAAGCGAGAACAGAAATAGAAGAAAAGAAGGCATCTAATTCTACTGAAGAAGAGCCAGACCTTCCTAAAGAAACAGAAAAAGTCACTATAGCTGAAGAAAGCCAAGAAGCTCTTCCTCAGCAAAAAACAACTACGAAAGAGCCCCTTCTTCTCAGTAAATCCTTAGAAAGTCCTTATATTCCCGACCAAGCTCCAAAATCTACGGATAGATGGAAAGAGCAAGTACTTGATTTTTGGTCTTGGCTAGTGGAGGCTCTCAAATCTCCTACAAGCAAGCTTGAAACAAGTAGCACACACAGCTACACAGCCTTTCTCTTGCTCATTCTGTTTTCTGCATCTTCCTTTTTCTTTAGTATCTATCACATCAAACAAGCCTACTATGGACATATAGCAAGCATTAACAGTCGCTTCCCTGAGCAGCTAGCTCCTTTAACTCTTTTTTCTATCGTCTCTATCCTAGTAGCGACAACGCTCTTCTTCTTTTCATTCCTCTTGGGTAGTTTCGTCGTGAGACGATTTATCTACCAAGAAAAGGACTGGACGCTGGAAAAGGTTCTCCAACAATATAGTCAACTCTTGGCAATTCCAATCTTCCTCACTGCTATTGCTAGTTTCTTTGCCTTCTTTGATAGCCTACGATTTTCAGCCCTTTTGTGTGTGATTAGCATTGGAATCATTCTGCTTGCTAGCCTCCATATCATTACAAGACCAAGTCAAGCAAGTGAAACCGACTCCTTCTATCAGTTATTCTTATCTGTCCTTGTGAACGGAGTCATTATCCTCCTCTTCTTTGTAGCTGAAGTCGCACTGATTGGAGATTATCTTCGTATCTTGGCCCTTCTTTAAACTTCATACTCTTCGAAAATCTCTTCAAACCACGTCAGCTTCGCCTTACCGTAGATATATGTTCCTGACTTTGTCAGTNNCTGCGGCTAGCTTCCTAGTCGGCTCTTTGATTTTCATTGAGTAGCAATCCTGTCTTCTATGGCAGGATTTTTTATATGTAAAAAAGCAAGTCGATTGACCTGCTTCTGCTTTACTCTTCTTGTGCTAATGTTTTAAAATCTTGTCCTAGAATGGGTTGCACTTCTAATTGATTGGCGTCTAGTTGGTGGTAAAATGCTGATGGTAGCGACTCTAGGAATTTTGCATAGTCCAAGCGAGCGATAGCCTCATAGTCTTCTGGTTTAGAGCCGTCTCCTGTGATTTGAACCAAGTCAATCTCCCACTGGACTTCCTTATCCACCAATTGCTCCATATAGGCTGCAGGAACAAATGGTTCTCTCGGTAAAACTGTCTTGACTCCTTGAGCTAGATGGTAAACGCCATGCACTTGTCCCTCTCCATCCTGATAGAAGGAAACTCTTGCAAAGTAGGCATCTGTCTCTTGAACCGCACGCACACGCGCTTCAAACTGTGCCAAACCATCTTCCCCTAAAAAGCTTTTCAAATCCTCATGACTAAAGAAAACAGGATTAAAAATTCCTTGGCAAATCGTAAAACGGGCTGCAGTGTCTGCAAGATGGGCTTGAATACTTGCTTGGAAATAAGCTTCAAAATCAAAACCATCTAGTCCTTCAATCTCAGTTCCTGTGTAAGCAAGCAAAGCATCTAAAAATGACTTGATGATCTCCCAGTCTATCTTCGTTAGTAGCTCAGGAAGATCGACACGGTAAGCCTTTCGACCATCAGCATAACTGACCTTAAAGAGAAATTGTGATTGCCCCACTATCGCACACTCGATATACTCGAGACGGTTAAGAGGCTGACGGAGATAGACAGCATCATAGCTATGTGACTCCAAACCATCTACCAATGCCAAGATGGACTTGGCAGTCAAAATTTCCTGTTCTCCTAAAATGCTCTGTTTATTTGGAATAAAAATTGTTTTCTCCATAACTGGACTCCTTTGAAATCGTTTACATACAGTATACCTTATTTTCCTGAAAGATACAGAAACAAACTTTAGATTTTTGAGTACAAAGCATAGAAAAACAGCCCCTGAGGACTGTTTGATCTTATACAGTAGCTGCTTGATCCAAGCTTTCACCGATAGCGGCTAGGCGCTCGATTACTTCAGCTTGTGTCAATTCATTTTTTGAAACATAGCGGTTACGTGGGTGAACACGGCACTCGTGTGAGCATCCACGAAGGTACTTGTCTTCATTTTCTTCTGATGTCAAGATACGACGGTTACAGAAGGGATTTCCACAGTTGACATAACGTTCACATGGCGTTCCATCAAACCAGTCTTTCCCTACGATAGTTGGGTTGACATGGTTGACATCAACGGCAATACGCTCGTCAAAGACGTACATTTTCCCATCCCAAAGCTCACCTTGAACTTCTGGGTCTTTACCGTAAGTTGCGATTCCTCCGTGCAATTGGCCGACATCTTTGTAGCCTTCACGGACCATCCAGCCTGAGAATTTCTCACAGCGAACCCCACCTGTACAGTAAACCACGACGCGCTTGTCCATGAATTTTTCCTTGTTATCACGGACCCATTGTGGCAACTCACGGAAGTTGCGGATGTCTGGACGGATAGCCCCACGGAAGTGTCCTAGGTCGTACTCATAATCGTTACGTGTGTCAAGGACAACGGTATCTTTATCAAGAAGGGCTTCTTTGAACTCTTTTGGAGACAAGTAAGCACCTGTTGTTTCAAGTGGGTTGATGTCATTGTCAAAGTCGTTGTCTTCCAAACCAAGGTGGACAATTTCTTTCTTGTAGCGAACAAACATCTTCTTGAAGGCTTGTTCATTTTCTTCGTCAATCTTGAACCAAAGGTCTTCCATGCCTGGGAGACTGTGAACGTAGTCCATGTATTTTTGAGTTGTTTCATAGTCACCTGAAACTGTTCCGTTAATTCCCTCGTCAGCGACTAGGATACGGCCTTTAAGGCCGATTGATTTACAGAAAGCCAAGTGATCTGCAGCAAATTGCTCTGCATTTTCAATTGAAGTATAAAGGTAGTAAAGTAAGACACGAATATCTTTTGCCATAAGATTTGTTCTCTTTTCTATTCTTAAATTTTCTAAATTTTTTATTTATCCATACTAGTATACCTGCTTGAGAAAACGAATGCAATTTATTTGACTGGAAATTGTAGAGGGTTATCGAAATTTCCTGAATGGTTATACTCTTCGAAAATCTCTTCAAACTACGTCAGCTTCACCTTGCCGTAGGTATATGATACTGACTCTGTCAGTTCTATCCACAACCTCAAA
>NZ_VMLH01000174.1:0-318 GCF_013276595.1 Streptococcus sp. 10824 | reverse complement strand
GTTTTGTCTTCCCAGTTGGCATGCCGATTGTTGAAGAATACCTGCCAGAAGGTGCTGGTAAATCAATGGACTTTGTTTACAAATCAGCTAAACAGCGCTTGTCTCCACGCGATGTAGAATTTATCGCTGAATACTCTGGACTTCCTGTCTATGTCAAGGGACCACAATGCCGTGAGGACGTTGAGCGTTCACTTGCTGCGGGAGCTTCTGGTATCTGGGTAACCAACCACGGTGGTCGTCAAATCGACGGTGGACCAGCTGCTTTTGACTCGCTTCAAGAAGTGGCAGAAGCAGTTGATAGACGTGTGCCAATTGTCT
>NZ_VMLH01000173.1:0-262 GCF_013276595.1 Streptococcus sp. 10824 | reverse complement strand
AAAATGATGGTCGCTGAAACTTCTATCGTCAAGAAAAATGACCAAATCCCTCGTATTATCAATCAAAAAATTGCGCAAAAGTTGATTGAAAAGACTTCTATGACCGATATTGCCCATCAGCTGGCCATTTCAACTTCAACTGTCATTCGAAAGCTCAATGACTTCCACTTTGAGTGTAATGTTAGAAATCTGCCTGAGATTATGTCTTGGGACGTTGAAACAGTCCGGGGAGTGACTGTTTCAATCGGGAGATGGAGATGAG
>NZ_VMLH01000172.1:0-1714 GCF_013276595.1 Streptococcus sp. 10824 | reverse complement strand
CAGAACCAAAATCAGAAGCGCCAGCACCAAAATCAGAAGCACCGGTAGCTACAAGACCAACCACGGAAGATCCAGTAATACCGAAAGGGGAAGTGCCGGCTGTACCACAAAAGGAGGTGCAGACTGTATTTAAATCGGAAGTGAGTCAAGCATCTGCTGGCAATGTTTTGGTGGGAATCAAAGGAGAATTTTTAACACCAGATCAACAAGCTATCTTAGATTCTCTTAATAAGATTCGTAAAGAGGCTTTTGAGGAGAAATTAGTAGATAAGTATGTTCCGATTAAGTGGTCAACACAACTGGAAAAAACGGCTCTTATGAGAGCTGCTGAGTCTTCTATTACGAATGCCCATGCTCGTCTCTCTGACAAAAATATTTGGACAGCTTTTCCGACTGGTACTAGAACATTTGGAGAAAACTTGGCGTGGAATTATAAAGGATTTGCAGAGGCGATTAAGCAATGGTACTCAGAAAAAGCCGATTATATTAAAAAATCAAAGGGTGAGACAGTTGCAGGTCAAACTGGTCATTATAAATCATTGATAAATCCTCTATATACTTATACAGGTCTTGGTGCATTTAATAACCCTCGTCATGAACATCACTGGATTACTGTTGCACAAATTTTAGGAGATAAGGTCGACTCGGAGGCTTTAGTTGGACAGTATGGGCCAGCAATTCAAGAAGCAGAGGTGACAGAATCTCAACTTTCCTCATTTAAAACAAAAGCTGATATTGTCGAAAACATATCTGATAGAAGAGACAAACAGTAAAGATGTTAATTCACAGGAAGCGTCTTCAGAAACAAGAGATGTAACATCGCACGGTAACGGAGCAACAGAGGAAGCAAAGACTGTAGAATCTACGGAAAGCACAGAGAAAAGTCAAGTAGAACCAGCTGAAAACACATCAGCTACGGATATGGCAGAAACAGGAAAAACATCTGTAGCTCCATCATCAGACTCAGAAAAAGTATTGACCACCACAGAAGAAACTGGAGAAGCGACTTCGTCTGATTCTAACTTAGTAAATTCACAAGAAAATAATTCTGAGACACAAGATGGAACAACAAATGCCACATCAGAAGAATCGTCAGAGTCAAAAGAAGCATCAGTTACCTCTGAAAGTGAGTCAACAGACACACAACCATCTGTAGAAGTAGGAACAGAAGAAACACTAGCTCCAAAAGACGCAGGAACAACAGTAGAAGCTGAAGAAGTTGTAACACCAGCTCCTCAAAAGGTCAAAGTCAATGTTTTTTATAACTTTGATAAAATGAAAGATATTGCAGGTTTTCTAGGAGATATCAATGGAACTCCTCTTGAAATCGCGGAAGGTTCAACAGATGATGAAGTAAAAGTGGCAGTCAAGAGCCAAGTTGATGCTAAGAAAGAAGAGTTGCGCAAACACGGCTATACTTTCAAAGAGGACTATGTCTATCAAGCTAATGGGAAAGATTATAACTACGTTGTAACATTTTCAAAAGCAACCAAATAACCTTCCTTCCACAGGGAGTGAAATGTGAGCAGAGAGAGCGATAGGCTCTCTTTGTTTTATCTAGTGGTCAGTTGATTACAGACAAAAGGCCAGCAAGAGACTATAATAGAAAATAGAGTAGGTATTTATACTCTTCGAAAATCTCTTCAAACCACGTCAGCGTCGCCTTACCGTATGTATGGTTACTGACTTCGTCAGTTTCATCTACAACCTCAAA
>NZ_VMLH01000171.1:0-2263 GCF_013276595.1 Streptococcus sp. 10824 | reverse complement strand
GCTCTTTGATTTTCATTGAATATTAGAAAGGAGACCTCATGACACTTCCAGTTAGAAAATCCCTGTATGATGCAGTTTTACAGGCTTCAAAAGCGGATACTTGGGAACAAGCTACCAAGGAATGGAATGAAGTTTCCTTGATTTTTAACGGTATTGGCCGTAGCAATTGTGTCTGTGGAAATGCCATCAAGTACGCCTACGAACTCTTTAACGGTGTCACAGGTCAACGCCTCTTTCCAATTGGTAGCGACTGTGTTCGTCATTTTCATCGATTGTCCCTTGACCAGCAACTGGAAGAGGAAGAAAAACTGCTCAGAAAGGTTGAAAATCTGACCAGAAAAGCCCATAAAAAGGAGAAAATCAAGGTCAATAAAAGTGACTTTGACGAGCGACTTTTAAAATGGCTCTGGGAAAAAGATGTTTTCAAACCCAATCGTGGCAATCAATTTGCACCTGAGAGAGACTACCAGCTTTTCCTAGAAGTCTTTCAAGGAGGAAGTTGGACCAAGGCGGAGCCAAAGAAAAAAGCTCGGATGGAAGAAGTCCTTGAAAAGTGTATCAAGCCCTTTTTACTTGGAAAACCAGATGACCAACTCTACCTTGTCAAACTAGGAAAAGATAAAATTGATTACGAACAAGAACTCCGTATCCAGGCAGAGAAAGAGCGCAAGAAGAGGGATAAAATCGCCAAGCAATATGCAGACAATCTGGTTCTAGCTATGGGCCCAGCAGAGCGTGCCTATCAAGATTACTTTGGCTTTACAGAGACCCTGACTCAAGAAGAACGAAAGTGGGAGAAAATTCTTTTTGGTAAAAATCGGACAGAACGGGCTATCAAGGCCAAACAATACCAAAAAGAGCTGGAAAAAGACCAACGAATTGCTAGTCAGGATCCAATTGAAAGAAAGCAGAAGCAGACCTGGCTCCTCAATTCCTATTTTCGTGAGCTTCCTGAAGAAAAAGCCAGATTTGCTCGGCTCTTATTAGAATATCGAAAAAGCGGAGAAGTGCCTTTTTCAACTGAATATCTGTCAGATCATCTGCTCGACTTTTTCTATAAAATGAAAGCCTTTGAGTTTGAAATCTCACCAGAACAAGTCCGCGATTTTCTAAAAGAAAGCCTTCAGACAGAACATCTATCCTCAGCACAAGAAAGTTGGATAGAAGGAATTCTCCTCAACTGCATCAAACCATTTTTAGAACGATTAGTGATATGAGTAACACCTGCCGTGGAAATTTCATGGTAGGTTACATTTTATCCAAAAAATAATAGGGAATTGCAAAACTACTACTTGGTATTTTATATATAAAAAAAGTATGAAAACGCAACTCAATTTTAAGACTTTTTGCTAAATAAAGAGTATAATTAAAGTATGTTCCCTTTTTTATAGATAGTACACTAATATAAAAAAGTTAGGCTTACATATTTTTAAAATTTTATTTCAAGGAGGAATAATGGAAAAGTATTTTGGTGAAAAACAAGAACGTTTTTCATTTAGAAAATTATCAGTAGGACTTGTATCTGCAACGATTTCGAGTTTGTTTTTTATGTCTGTATTAGCTAGTTCATCTGTGGCAGCTCAAGAGACCAAAGGTGTTCACTATAAATATGTGACAGAGTCAGAGCTATCATCAGAAGAAAAGAAGCAGCTTATATATGATATTCCGACATACGTGGAGAATGATGATGAAACTTATTATCTTGTTTATAAGTTAAATTCTCAAAATCAACTGGCGGAATTACCAAATACTGGAAGCAAGAATGAGATGCAAGCCTTAGTTGCTGGTGCTAGCTTAGCAGCTCTGGGGATTTTAGTTTTTGCTGTTTCCAAGAAAAAAGTTAAGAATAAAACGGTATTGCATTTAGTATTGGTGGCAGGGATAGGAAACGGTATTCTAGTATCAGCCCATGCTTTAGAAAATAATCTTTTACTGAATTACAATACGGACTATGAATTGACCTCTGGAGAAAAATTACCTCTTCCTAAAGAGATTTCAGGTTACACATATATTGGATATATCAAAGAGGGAAAAACGACTTCTGATTCTAAGGTAAGTAATCAAGAGAAATCAGTAGCCACTCCAATAGATCAACAAAAGGTAGATTATACGATTGCACCGAATTTTATAGAGAGTCCATCAAAAATACAAGTGATTAACGGACAGTATGAGGCTGTTCCAGAATTTAGGGATGGACAAGTTGGAACTGTAGCTGATGCAACTCCTAAGCCAGGAGAAAACTCAGGGGAAATGTCCAGTATTC
>NZ_VMLH01000170.1:0-2919 GCF_013276595.1 Streptococcus sp. 10824 | reverse complement strand
AATTGTGATTTGTCGACCTGGGCTACAAAGTCTGCGAACTCATTTTGGAGGGAAAGAGGGGGGAAAATCAGTTCAAAATTTTTAATCAGTTGACCGTTTAAATTAGGTTGATTTCCTCCTCGTCCAAGTTCTCGTAATTCGCTATACCTTAGCATTAATTGATGCCAAATAAAAACTGGATTGTCTATTTTATTTGGAAATATAGCCCCACATGCTTGGTTGCTAGTAGATTCAACTTTGAGGATTGCACTTCTTCCTCTTGTTTGTCCTTGACCATACATAGCAATTAATATTGTATCAACTGGAAAAAGTTTAAGAGATGTATTTTCTAAAGCAAATTTTGTGATTTTTTCCTCAGTTTCCGTAATTTCTCTATTTATTACCTCAGTTGTTTTTACCCAATTAATCGTTCCGCTATCCCAATATAATTTATTATCTCTTGATGGTGTACTTCCACTAGAAACTTCAAATTTTTCACCTATTTTATATTTGGGGAATAATGTAGTATAAAAATCCCCAAACATCTCGTTAAATCGGGATTTGACAAGGTTTGATAATTCCGTGTATTGCTGACTTCTTTTTGAAATTAGATAATCTATTTTCTCAAAATTCTGAATAATATTTTCTTGTTCAGAAACACTCATCATTGGAACTAGAGCATTTGATAAATTATTAAATTTAATATACTTTATTACTCCTCCAATTGACTGGTAGCGCAAAATCTCTATATACTTATCAAGAAAGTAGTATAGATATTTCATTTTTACATTAGAATTATTACTCAAAATATAAGTTCTTTGATAAGCATTAAATTTTCCTTTATAATACTTAACATTTAAATCCCCGTTTCCTGCAACTAAAACGACTTCGTCGTCATAAACATAATCGTTAATCCACAAAATTTCTTTTGCTGTTGTGAAAAATGGATACTTACCTCCGACAACTGCAGCATTGGCATCCAATTTACCAGTTTGAATAGAAACTAATTCCCCTAATTTCACTTTCTTCATGCAACCACCTCCTCGGAATATCGGGATTTGCTTTTAAGAGATGAATTTTTGGTGTGAATGCTTGACATTATTTTGATTGACCATGGCATAGGCCAGGGTTGTGTCAATCTTGCTATGACCTAGCAGTTTTTGGACTTGCTCGATAGGCATACCTTTATCAATTGCCTTAGTCGCTAAAGTTCTTCTGAACTTATGTGGGTGAACCTTTTGTATACCGAGTTTCTCTCCTAACTTTCTTAAGCGAATCTCTACACCAGCAATTCCAAGCCTCTGGACTTTTCCAACTAGTGTTACAAAAAGAGCAGGGTGACTATCTTTTCTGTCGTTAAGATAATTTCTTAAATGAATTTTCGTACGAGCGTCAAAATATACTGGTCTCTCCTTCTTTCCTTTACCAAAGACAACACACTCTCTGTTTTCAAAATCAATATCTGAACGATTCAACTGTACAAGCTCCCCTACACGCATACCTGTCGATGCTAGTAGGTCTATTATTGCCAAATCTCTCAAATTTTCACAGTTATCGCGCATAATTTCCAAATGTTCATCAGTATAAGTTTCCTTCACATTTTGCTCAGTCTTAATTTTCTTTATCCGTCGAATGGGATTTTTAATGATATATTCCTCTTGCTCAAGCCAAGCAAAAAAAGAAGACAATATACGCCTAATATTGTCTAAATTCGCCTTACTACAATCCTTTTCAGACTGGTAATTTGCTAAATAACTCCTTAAATCATCTGTTGTGAGTTGTGTCACAGACTCCTTAATACCATTAAACAAGTTTTCAATCGTCCTCTGGTAATAACGAATTGTTTTTGAGCTACAGCCCTCTACCTGCTTGGCGGTAATAAATAGTTGCAACAGGTTATTATTCGAATACTTCTGCTGCTTTTTTCCGTCTACTAGATGATGTTCTAAACTCTCTCTCAACGCTAGTAATTGTTCATTATTTAAAAGAGGTAACATTTCTTGCATGATAATTGTAACTTTTGATTCCATAATTTCTCACTTTCTTATTCATCAATAAAAAGAGACAATATCAGTTTCTGCATTACAGAATTCTAATATTGTCTGTTCATTTATTTTCTTGTGCTCATTCAAATCCAGCATACTAGGTTACTTTTTGACCTTTTCTCTAACAGAATGTTCAGAAACCCATTTGGAGTAGCTTGTCATTTTTTCATCAGTTAAAGCTTCTACTGCGATGGTTACACACATTTTTACTGCTTCTTCTACCGTTACAGAAAAACGATAGCCGTTTAATTGTAAAAATTTGACCAAAACGAAGAAAGCGGTTCTTTTATTAGCATTAGCAAAAACATGCTTCTTTATCAATTGGACAAATAGTATCGTTGCTTTATCAAACATTGTTGGATAAAGAGGCTTCCCAAAGACAAATTGTTCTGGTAAGTTCACAATCATATTTAAGGCAGAAGGACTAACTGTTTGAATTTTCTCATTTGGAGAATACCGTTGAATTGCTAAAGCATTTATTTTTTCAATTTGCTTTTCTGTCAGATAGATTGTCATTTTTCCACCAAAGCTTTGAAAACATCGTCGTATTCGTCAAATATTTTATCTAAATTTAAGTCAAAGGCATCATCAGATACATAAGAAACCTGCTGCCCCAATTCTTCAGGAGTAAAGATAATCTCACCACTTGGTAACAATTTCGCTTCGTATTTAACACCACTTGGAATATTAAATTCACTTGGAATCGTAATGGTGATTGAATTTCCTTGTTTTCTTGTTTTTACTACCATCTGATTTCCTCCTTTGAAGTATTATAACAAATCATTACCGTAATTACAATGGCAGAATATCAGCCAAAATACTCCTGCATCAGAGATTTCTTCAAAGTTTCAAGTTCTTCCAGAGATTTTTGGATTGCCAATTGTGATTTGTCGAC
>NZ_VMLH01000169.1:0-231 GCF_013276595.1 Streptococcus sp. 10824 | reverse complement strand
ATACTCAATCATTTTCAAAAAGCAACCTTGTCCATTGTCTGCTGACAGTGGACTTTAAAACGCTTTTTTCCAGTCCTTGAATAACTTCTTGAAGCTTATCAATGACGGCTTCCAATGTTTGGAAAGCCTTATTTTTGAAACCTCGTTTTCGAATTTCTTTCCATACTTGTTCAATAGGGTTCATTTCTGGAGTATAAGGTGGGATAAAAGCCAACTCAATATTACTTGGAA
>NZ_VMLH01000168.1:0-3787 GCF_013276595.1 Streptococcus sp. 10824 | reverse complement strand
GTCGACAAATCACAATTTGCTTGTGAGATAGCTATAAAAGTGTGGAGAAATAGCTTGAAATTTAGTATAATATAGCTAAACTATTTGTTTAAAGTGAGAAAAAAATGGGAAATTTTAGCTTTCTTTTAAAAAATGACGAATATGAATCTTTTTCAAAACCTTGCATTGAAGCTGAGAATATGATTGCTACATCAACTGTGGCTACTGCCTTTATGGCGCGTCGTGCTTTAGAGCAGGCTGTCCATTGGATATATAGTCACGATTCATATTTAGAAGCTCCCTATCGTGCTACTCTATCTTCTTTAGTATGGGATGATGATTTTAGGGATATCGTAGATTCTGAACTCCACAAGCAGATAGTTCTGTTGATTCGGTGGGGAAACCATGCTGCTCATGGTGGTGAAATTAAGGAACGAGAAGCTATTTTAGCTTTGCATCATTTGTATCAGTTTGTTAATTTTATCGATTATTGTTACAGCAATGAGTTTGTGGAGCGTTATTTTGATGAGAAGTGCTTACGACTTTCAGCAAACATCAAATACCGAGAAACTCCACAATCTATGATAAAGTTACAAGACAGTTTACCAGAACTGCCTGATTTTCATGAACAGATGGCTGCTCAGTCCGTAGAAGTTCAAGAGACTTATACTGAAAAACGTGAGACTGCAGCGCAACGGCAAGATGTGCCTTTCCATATTGATCAATTATCTGAGGCAGAGACAAGAAAGCTCTTTATTGATATCGATCTCCGTCTAGCAGGATGGATATTTGAAGAAAACTGTCGTGTTGAGATAGCTGTTGATGGTCTCAAGCACGGTTCAGGAATTGGTTACTGTGACTATGTACTTTATGGTAAAAATGGGAAAATTTTAGCGATTGTGGAGGCTAAAAAAGCCTCTGTCAATCCAGAAGTAGGGGAAGTACAGGTCAAAGAATATGCTGAAGCTCTGGAGAAATATATCGGCTATCAGCCAATTTGCTTTATTACAAATGGCTTGAAGCACTATATACTTGATGGTCCAAACCGCCGCCAGATTGCAGGCTTTTACTCTCAAGAAGAATTGCAATTAGTGATGGATAGACGTCATCTTCAAAAACCACTTGAGGATATTTCTAGTAAAATTAGGGACGATATTTCCGGGCGTCACTACCAAAAACATGCGATTGCAAGCGTTTGTGAAGCTTTCTCTAATCATCGTAGACAGGCACTTTTGGTTATGGCAACTGGGGCTGGGAAAACTCGTACAGCAGTTTCTCTAGTTGATATCTTATCACGTCATAACTGGGTAAAAAACGTTCTCTTCTTAGCCGATAGAACTTCCTTGGTTAAGCAAGCCTATGATTCGTTTAGGAAATTACTCCCAGATCTTTCCGTTTGTAACTTCTTAGAAGATAAAGAAGGAGCTCAATCAAGTCGCATGGTCTTTTCAACTTATCCGACTATGATTGGAGCGATTAGTGGTCAAGAAGAAGTAAATCAACGTCCTTTCACTGTTGGGCATTTTGACCTTATCATAATTGACGAATCTCACCGTTCTATTTATCAGAAATACAAGTCCATTTTTGATTATTTTGATGCAAGGATTGTAGGCTTAACAGCTACTCCGCGTCAAGATTTAGATAAAAACACCTATGGATTCTTTAATTTGGAGAATGGTGTTCCAACATATGCATATGATTTGGAAGAGGCTGTTAAAGACGGATATTTAGTAGCCTATCATTCTATCGAAACCAAACTGAAACTACCTACGGATGGTCTACATTATGATGATTTGTCCGAAGAAGAAAAGGAACATTTTGATAGCAAATTTGAAGACGATAGCTGTGAAAAAGATATTGATGGGAGTGTGTTTAATTCCTTTATTTTCAATAAAAGTACAGTAGAAATTGTTTTAAATGAACTCATGACAAGAGGAATTCAGACAGCCTCGGGTGATGAAATTGGTAAAACTATTATTTTTGCTAAAAATCATGATCATGCGGAATATATCAGAGGTATTTTTAACAACCGCTATCCTGAAAAAGGGAGCGACTATGCTCAGGTGATTGATTATAGTATTAAGCATTATCAGACCTTGATTGATGATTTTAAAATTAAGGAGAAGTATCCTCAAATTGCGATTTCTGTCGATATGTTAGATACAGGTATTGATGTACCAGAGGTTGTTAATTTAGTCTTCTTCAAGAAAGTACGTTCTAAAACTAAGTTTTGGCAGATGATTGGTCGAGGAACCCGTCTATGTAAAGATTTATTTGGACCTGAGCAGGATAAGGAAAACTTCTTGGTATTTGATTATGGGGACAATTTTGATTATTTTCGTGCAGATCCAAGAGATGGAGAGGGTCGTCACATTGTTTCTTTGACTCAGCGTTTATTTAATATCAAAGTGGACTTGATTCGAGAACTTCAGGGACTCCAATACCAAGAAGATCAGTTTGCGAGAGCATACCGTCAGGAGCTTGTTTCAGAACTTCAAGGTCGTATAGAGAGCTTAAATGAGTTGGACTTCAGGGTTCGTATGGTTTTAGATACAGTTTATAGCTATAGGAAATTAGAAAGTTGGCAGAATCTAACTGCTGTTACAAGTGAAACCATTCAAAAAAATCTCTCTCCGCTTTTATTTGATGAAGATAAAGAAGATGAGATGGCGAGGAGATTTGATTTGTGCTTACTTCATATTCAGTTAGGGCAACTGACAGCTAAATCTTCTACTGTTCATATTTCCCAAGTGATGAAGACGGCTAGAGCTCTTTCTGCTATTGGCAATATCCCGCAGGTTTTTGAGCAGGCTGAAATTATCAGGAAAGTACAGGAGCCTGAATTTTGGAAAGAAGTTAGCTTGTCTGATTTGGAAAAAATTCGTCTTGCTATTCGAGATTTATTACAGTTTTTGGATAAAACAGACCGTAAACCCTACTATGTTAACTTTGAAGATCGTATACTCTCCACTGTTCACGAGACCACAGCATTTTTGCAGGTCAACGATCTTCGGTCTTACAATGAAAAAGTTGAGCATTATTTGAAAACTCATCTGGATGAAGAGTCTATTTCTAAGCTATACCATAATAAAAAGTTGACATCTGATGATATGCTTGCACTTGAAAAATTGCTCTGGGAAAAATTAGGTAGTAAAGCAGACTACCAACATCATTATGAAAATAAGGCAATTCCGAGATTGGTTCGTGAGATTATTGGCTTAGATAGAGAGTCTGCCAATCGTATTTTTTCTAAATTTTTGTCGGATGAGAACCTTAATGCTAGGCAGATTTCATTTGTAAAATTGATTGTAGACTACATTGTAGAAAATGGTTTTTTAGAGACGAAAGTGTTAACGCAAGAGCCGTTTAAATCTTATGGATCGGTTCAACTACTCTTCCAACACCAACTACCAGTACTTCGTAATATTGTTCAAACCATTGAGCTCATCAATAATCGAGCTGGAGAAGCGGCTTAAATTCTAAAGTGATTGCCATACTGAGACTCATTTAAAATTAAAAAGAGTAGAAATTTATGTCATATATGAGAAGTTTTATTAGGAAGAATGTCATCGTTTTCCTAGAATACAGTATCAGTTGTTAAGTGGCTGATAAATTTCAAAGTAGATACTTGTACCACGATGTTTGTTGATCGAGTTATTAACAAAAGAGCTACTTTGATTTTAAAGAAATAGAAAACAAAAAGTCGAGCAAGAATTCAATTGCAGGAGAAAATGAAGGAATACTCAGTGAAAATCAAAGAGCAAACTAGCCGCAGGCTGCTCAAAACACGGTTTTGAGGTTGTAGATA
>NZ_VMLH01000167.1:0-392 GCF_013276595.1 Streptococcus sp. 10824 | reverse complement strand
ATAGGGAAGTCGCTTAGCTTTAATCCGCCATAGCTCAGTTGGTAGTAGCGCATGACTGTTAATCATGATGTCGTAGGTTCGAGTCCTACTGGCGGAGTAATTTAGTTAAGAGGTTTAGGCCTCTTTTTTTGTTATGTAATAATAATCTATCTCGTGTTATTAGAGGCGAGACATTTTTCGGCTCTTTGTCAACTGTAGTGGGTTGATGAAAAGCTAATCTCGAGAAAGGGCAAATTTCGTCATTTTTTTTGAAGTTTTTAAAGTTCCGAAAACCAAAGGCGTTGCGTTTGATAAGTTTGATGAGATTATTAGTGACTTCTAGTTTGGCGTTAGAATAGGCTAGTTTAAGGGCATTGACAATTTTCTCGTTATCAGCGTTCCAAACATTCAAA
>NZ_VMLH01000166.1:0-2125 GCF_013276595.1 Streptococcus sp. 10824 | reverse complement strand
GTTTCCCAAGGAGATGATAGCTCTTATTATGGGAAGATACCTATGAATTGGGTACAGACAACATTAAATTATATAGGAATAATTAGTACTGGTAACACGCCATCTAAAAATAGCCCTGAAAACTACGGCGGCGAAATACCATTCTATAAACCTGCTGATTTATTACAAGGAGAACTATACAATGCAACTGAATATTTATCGGTTCTAGGAAATACAAAATCCAGAAAAATAAAAGCAGGTTCTATTTTAATAAATGGTATTGGAAATATTGGAATTGCTGGGATTGTTCGTGTTGATGGAGCGTTCAATCAACAAATGCATGGCATAGAAGTATTTAATTTTGTCAACTCAAAATTTTTACTTTTAGCTATACAGTCTGATTTTATGCAAAAACAATTCAAGAACAATACATCATCTACCACTATTCCTATATTAAACAAAACTAGATTTTCTCAAACTATAATTAATTTTCCAGGTATACGTACACAAAAATTAATAATTACTAAAGCTGAGAAACTTTTTGAAAAAGTAAATCAATTTTAGCGACAATTCTCTTTTGTTCTAAAACTGAAGGAATACCTATTATTTTAGATTTTAGATACGAATAATGTCGAGCATAGCCCCTGTTCCTAACAAATAATAGCGTATAGTCTAAGTGGTATTTTAAAAATTTTGCAGATAAGCAAATTGGAGACAGAATTTTTACTCCGTCTGCACCAACAACAAAAGGGAAGTCTATAATCTTAAGATTTCTTGTATGGTCACCAAATATTACAACGTCTGTTTTATAGTCTAGAATCTTAGAAAAATTATTAGAAAATCCTTCAACTAATATTTTAGATTGACTAACTACTGGAATCTTGCCCTCTTTTACAATTTCAGACTGTTTTATTTGATAAGGCTTAGCTGAAATAGTTGTTACAATTTTTTCTAAAG
This sequence comes from Streptococcus sp. 10824, assembly GCF_013276595.1. Taxonomy (NCBI): domain Bacteria; kingdom Bacillati; phylum Bacillota; class Bacilli; order Lactobacillales; family Streptococcaceae; genus Streptococcus; species Streptococcus sp. 10824. Next base: position 1,189 of record NZ_VMLH01000166.1, on the reverse strand, counting down.
GAGCTAGCAACCAAGTTGATCTTCTTGGAAAATCTATTTCAATTTTAATGTTATTCAGATAATAAGAGCCATAATCACAAAAAAATAGCAGATAGTCAATTTGACCACCTGTTATTTTTTTACCAATTAACAATTTTATCTACAATATTTTGTTGTTCGGTAGCTGTTTTTCTTAGATAAATTCGAGTAGTTTCTATACTTTCATGTCCCATCAAATCTGCTAGCAAAGCAATATCATTATACTTCGATAAAAAATTCTTAGCAAATAAATGTCTAAAAGAATGAGGGTAAATTACTTTAGGATTCATTTTGTATTTATCAGCATAATTTTTTAACTGTTGAGCAACTCCTCTTGCTGTAATTGGTTCATTAAATTTATTCAAAAATAAATAACCACTTCGGCGATTTTCTGATTCTAACCAACTAAGACAACTATTTCTTAATTTTTTAGGAATGTACAGTCTACGAATTTTACCACCTTTTGAGTAAATGTCAAAATAACCGATTTCTACATGCTCTACTTTTAGTTTAATAAGCTCACTTACACGAGCCCCAGTTGCACCTAAAAACCAAACGACAAAATGCCATTTTAAAATACCATCTTTTTTCAAACTACGTTTAAGAAAAAGGTAATCAGCATGGCTAATGACATCTTCTAAAAACGGTTTTTGCTGTACTTTGACAAATTTTAATTTCAAATCATCATGACCAATAAAAGTCAGATATTTATTTACTCCTTGTAGTCGCAAATTGACAGTTTTAGGTTTAAAATTGTCTAATAAATATCCCTTGTATTCAAATAAATCTTCCATTTTGAGTTCATAATTCTCCAAGAAAAATCGAACACCATAAAGGTACGAACGCACAGTATTTTCAGCTAAAGCAGCTTTCTTCAAATGTAATTCAAATTCTTTCAACGTAAAACTCCTATCTTATGTTTGATAGAAATTCCACCGCACGTAAAACTATTATACTAAATTAGTGCGTCAATATGGGCGAAAAATTGTTCGATTTTATCAACGATTCTGGATTGTTCAGGAAGGGGTGGGAGTGGGATTAGAATAGAAGCAACTTTATCACTATTCAAGTTTTTCACAACAGCTCCACTAATTAGAGATAAAAATTGAGAATAAACTACATTTGATGAAAGAATATAGAATAGGTAATCTCTATTTAATGAGTTTTCATA
>NZ_VMLH01000017.1:0-23233 GCF_013276595.1 Streptococcus sp. 10824 | reverse complement strand
CGTCTAAAAATAAAATTTACATTCGAGACCTTGAGTAAGCGCTTTAAAGAAGAGGGGACTTATAACAAAGTACGTTTGATGTACTAAGATGAAGCTGGTTTCGGAAGAATCAGTAAGATGAGTTCTTGTTGGGCTCCTCAAGGAATCCGACCTAGCATTCCTAGTCATTATATGCGAGAATATCGCTATTGTTATGGGGCAGTAGATGTTCAGACAGGAGATTCCTTTTTCCTCATTGCTGGAGGATGCAATACTGAGTGGACCAATGAATTTCTACGGCAAGTCTCACAAGCTTATCCAGATGACTATATTTTACTTGTCATGGATAATGCTATATGGCATAAATCAAGTACCTTAGAGATTCCAAGTAATATTGAGTTGGCTTTTATCCCACCTTATACTCCAGAAATGAACCCTATTGAACAAGTATGGAAAGAAATTCGAAAACGAGGTTTTAAAAACAAGGCTTTCCAAACATTGGAAGCCGTCATTGATAAGCTTCAAGAAGTTATTCAAGGACTGGAAAAAAGCGTTTTAAAGTCCACTGTCAGCAGATAATGGACAAGGTTGCTTTTTGAAAATGATTGAGTATCATAATGCCCATTCTCCAATCGCAGATTGATAGCTTCAGGACGCTGTTCGATAGATTGACCAGGGGGTTAAAATTGGTGCTAGCTTGTTTCTTAAGCGCTTTTCCTTTTCTAGGATAGAGCAGATCCTGTTTTGACAATCCTAATTTTCCATGATGGATCCAGTAGTAGATGGTAGAAATTCCCACGTTAACGCCCTTAGCCTTGACCATCATTTCAGGCGAAAATTTTTGGTTATGATAGTGGAGAATCTTTTCCTTTAGTTCCTTGGTCAATCTTGATTTCTTGACCGAGCGCTTGCGATTATTTTCATAAGACTGTTGAGCATAGTCGGCAGGACTGTCCCACGCTTGATTTCATTGTGAATGGTTTGAGGAGCTTTTCCAAGTAAAGAGGCGATTTCTCTATTTGATTTCCCTTCCTTTTTCCATCGTTCGATTAAGCGACGGCTATCGATTGTCAAATGTTTGGCTTTTGTAGTATAATGGTTTTGCATTTCTGTGCCTTTCTTGTGTTTGTGATTGAACAACAAGTATAACTCAGAGGTGTTTTCTTATGCCTAGAAGAGCTTTCATTTTAATGTGATAATCGGACAAGGAGACTACTATTTCTTCAAAAAATATGTCAAAAATACTTGACACTTTATATTTAAAAGAATATAATATAGTCAAATATATACGACATAAATCAGAAAGGAGACCAGATGAATCGTGTGAAAGAATTTCGCAAGGAACTGGGCATTTCCCAGCTAGAACTAGCCAAGGATATCGGTGTCTCGAGACAGACCATCAATATGATTGAAAACGACAAGTACAATCCAACCTTGGAACTCTGTCTCAATCTCGCCCGCAGCCTCCAAACTGACCTCAACAGTCTCTTTTGGGAGGATAATTTTTAAAAAAGGAGCAAACTTATGAAAAAAGAAACCTTCACGGAAAAACTGATCAAACGCATTTATGGCATTTCAGGACCACTTGATGAACACAAACGACGCGAGGCTGATCGTATCGGCAATCAAGTCTTTATCATCCTCTTTTATCTGATGACATTTGGAAATCTCATCCCCTTTGTCCTCGCTTATAAATACCCACAAATTGTCGCTATCGGCTATCCTCTTGTGGTATTCGGCATTTCGATGATTTCTGCTCTCTATGTGCTCTCCCAAACCAAAAAAACAGGGATTACAGCTATTGATCCAGATATGCTGAGCGAGAAAGAAAGCAAGCAACTACACTACCCTGGTATGAAAGCAGGTCTACTCTATGGATTAATGAGTTTTTTTTTCAACCCCTCTTCTCCATATACTGCTAGGTGAGAGTCAGGACTATCTTCAGTCTCTTCTCACTTTTAAAAATATTTTTTCAAGTATTCTCCAATCTTTCTTCTTCGGAGTGATTATACAAATTATCATCTCCCGTCGCATTGCAAAAGCCAAGAAAAATCAGGATAATGATTAGGAGGAAACTCATGAAAAAAGAACAGAAACAGTTACGTTATCCTGGTCTGAAAGCAGGTTCGATTTATGGAACAGTGATATTTTTTATAATTCCACTCATTGATACCCTAACAAGTGAAAATCCAAATTTTATCAGTTCTCTTCTAAATACAAAACATATTTTTAAAACTATACTGGGAGCTTTCTTTTTCGGAGTGATGATACATATTGTCGACTCACTTCGTATTGCAAGAGCTAAAAAAGACCAGGATTAGGAGGTGCCTTATGAAATCACTAGTAACTTTACTTACCTATCATCTTTTGTTCAGTTCCCTGCTCATCTTCATCATCGTTTCAGGGAACTTGCCAATCAGCGAGATATTCCTCGGGCTAGTCTTTATTCCAGCACTTAACAAAGGGCTAACTTATCTAAAGATTGACTCCCAAAAAACACGCATACTCAACTTAGCACTGTACTTTATGATTCTATCTTTACCACAACTGATGCTCATCTCAAGCGGTTGGAAATATTATTTACTGCTGACTATCGCTAGCCTTTCTTCTATCACTTATCTTTATTATCTCTATCAATTCGTAAAAGAAAGTCAGTAAAACCACTCATCTAGGAGATTACTAACATGAAAAAAGAAGACTTCACCACTCGCCTACTTCGAAATCTCTTTCATATCCAAGGCCCTTTTGATGAATGACGGCAAGAGATTATCTACAAGGCTTGCGCCCGTTCCATGATCCAAATCTTTTACTCTTCCTTCATTCTCTTCCTATTCTATATTTTGTTCGGAAGCTTTATAGAAATTGTTCGAAATGTTATACCCTACATCTATTTTGGACTCATTTTTTTCATTACTTTAAAAACTCAAAGAGTCGTCAAAGAACTCCAGCTGGAAAAAGATGACAAGTCAGAAATTATCCTCAAAACCTACAGCAAAGGCCAAATCAAATTCCGAAGCTGGATTGTGTTTATCGGTATTCAGATTGGCCTCTTTACCCTACTCATCTTTCATAAAGTCTTCGTTTAGCAGATGTCCTTTTCAGATTTTGGGAAGTTGCTCGTGCAATTCGATAAAAGTGTTCCTTTCCTAATGTATGGCCTGATTATCGGTAGCATTTTTGGAACCCTGACCTACGGATTTCTATCACTACAGGAGGAGAAAACTCCTAAAAATACCAAACAGAAGGAGAAAAGCAAGCAATGACTTCACTATACGATTTTTCAGTCTTGAACCAAGACAAGCAAGAAACTCCACTAGAGACCTATCGTGGTAAGGTTCTCTTGGTTGTCAACACTTCTACTGGATGTGGTTTAACGCCCCAGTACCAAGGACTTCAAGAACTCTATGAACGCTATCAAGATCAGGGCTTCGAAATATTGGATTTCCCTTGCAATCAGTTTATGGGACAAGCACCCGGCAGCGCAGAGGAAATCAACGCCTTCTGTAGCCTACATTTTCAAACCACCTTCCCACGTTTTGCCAAGATTAAGGTCAACGGCAAAGAAGCAGATCCCCTCTATGTTTGGTTGAAAGACCAGAAATCTGGCCCACTAGGAAAACGAATCGAATGGAATTTCGCTAAATTTCTCATCGGTCGTGATGGGCAGGTCGTTGAACGCTTCTCTTCAAAAACAAACCCAAAACAAATTGAAGAGGCGATACAAAAATTACTATAATTCACAATCTCACTATGATTAGGTTTCTTTTAGCCTGATGAATAGTGAGATTTTTTGATTGGCTTTGACTTAAATAGAAAAACACCCCATGATATGAAACATGAAGTGTTGTAAAGTCTATGTTGTAGGTGCTTATTTCACATTTTCAATGTGACCAATGATGACAAATGCCATACCGAAGCTTCATATACACTAAACAAATGACTTTCTAATTATTTCAATTAGTTTTGGCTAGTAAATATCATTTCCAACAAACGCCCTCTCAATTCCTCGTCCTGACGATGCAAGATATTCATTAAGTCATGAGAATTTTTGGCATTGATGAATTGATTTAACAATCTATCTTTTAATTCATATGGAAGAGAAGCCGTCTTTAGTAGTCTAAAAACTTCGTCATTTAGGGATGTCCTTTTATTATCTTTCCATTCAAATCTAGCTGTATCATTCTTATTTGGCAATTCAATGATAGACACATTCGTTCCTTTAAAATGAATTCTATGTTTTCTATTGTTTGGAACGATACTAGAATCTCCATGTAATGTTAACTCTACCATCCCCATTTCCCAGTCGATTGATAATCTTGTTTTATATCTTTGACCATTTTGATCTTCAATCATTTCAAAAGAATGTTGTTTGCCTGGGAATACATACCAATCTACAACTTCAGGTAAATCAACACCCATACCTATCTCAGAACCAACCAAGGGAATGATGGCACCACTTTTTGCAAACACAGACATAGTCGAAATGTCTCTATAAACACTTAACTTCACACCACCTGTGTATTTTTTCTCTGAAAAGAAGTCATACCATTCACCTTCAGGGAACCATACATCCACTTTTGCAGATTGGAATGCCAAATCCATCTTTTCTACAATGGGAGCCACCATCAGTTCTGTTCCAAAAAAGTATTGATTTGGAACATTATAACTCTCATCATTCTCTGGGTAGAAATAATAGATTGGGCTGATTAATGGGGCACCTTCCTCGTGTGTCTTTACATTCATAGTGTATAGATAGGGAATCATCTGATGTCTCAAACGAAGGTATTTCTTCATAATCTTAGATGTTGTTTCTGAAAAAAACCAAGGTTCTTTACTATTGAAGGGACTTCTAGAACTATGTAATCGAGTAATCGGACTAAAAACGCCAAACTGTAGCCATCTGGTTTGTAGCTCTTCGTCATAATCCCCCAGCATGTGCCCACCGATATCATGGCTCCACCAACTATAACCGATATTAGATGCTGTCGCTGTAAAATAAGGTTGAAATCTTAAGGAATTCCAACTAATAATGGTATCTCCTGAAAAACCAACAGGGTAGCGATGACTACCAGGACCTGCATATCTTGATAAAATCAAACCACCTTCTTCATTTTTACAACTATCCTGATAGTGATAATGGTTTAAAAGCCACAGTGGATCCAACATGCCTTGTGTCCCTTGTTGCCAGTCAATCCACCAAAAATCTACTCCCTGCTTTTCTAGCTCATAATGAACATCTTTAAAGTAAGCTTCCCTAAAAGAAGGATTAAAAAAATCAAAAATAGCAGGTTCTTCTAGTTCTACATTTAACCTCAATCGTTTTGCGACTTGAGGATAAGCTTCTTCATAAGCCCGTATACCATCAGCAGGATGGACATTTAAGGAGAGTTTTAACTTTCTATCATGAAGTTGTTGCAATAACTGTTCTGGATTAGGTATTAAGTTTTTATTCCAACTATATCCTGTCCAGCCACTTCCAAAACGAGCTGGAATGTCAGTTATATGCCAATCCATATCTAACACACCGATAGATAATGGAATGTTCTCTGTTTTAAATCTGTCTATTAAATCCAAGTATTCATCCGACGTATAAGGCCAATATCTACTCCACCAATTCCCTAAAGCATATCTTGGCAACAAGGGTGTTGAACCAGTCAAATGGTAAAAGTCTCTGATTGCTCCTCTATAATCATGCCCATAGGCAAAGAAATAGAGGTCAATTTGATTTTCTCTCTCAATATAACCAGACTGTTCATCCCAAATAAATCCTTGAGAATCATCCAATAAGGCTATACCATTTCTGCTAATAATTCCATCTTCTAACGTGATTGCTCCATCTGCCTCATCCAGAGTCCGAGCTGTTCCTTTTAATGTTTCAATAGATTCACCAAAATACCAGCGACTACCATATACGGCAAAATTTCCTTTTAATTCTATAAATAGATTTTCGGCGTTAAATTCTCCCTTATTAAAGTGCAGATGAAAATAGTCCGTCATAATATCTAGTACGTTTGATGTCTCGATATAATCTAACGAAACTTGGCCAAAATCTCTATTATAGATAAGTTGTGTCGTTCTATCCTCAAAATTTCCAGTTCGAGAGTATTCTAACCTTACTAGCTTGTCTGTTAATACAGAGATTCGATAAAACTCTCCCTTAAAAATTTTCAATTTGTTGTCCTCCTTTTATGGTAGCATAAAAACAGAACGCACCATTTTTGATGCGTTTTTCATTATTCTGAATGCAATGTTCTATCTGTTATATCTATGACAAATAATAGTCAATTGAAAAAATGTAGTGGACAAAATATCTTTTAACAAACCAAGAGTTTATTAAAGAGTTATCACTTTTCAACTTTTCTAAGCTTATGCAGTTGTGAAACAAACTACTTTTAAACTATTAACTAAGATAGGATTGATAAATAATTTCAAACTCTTACTAGCAATCATACGATATTCAAGCTCGCGTGCTTTTTTCCTTCCTGCTTATTTCTTAGAACTGAAGAACCCGGATCGGTATATAAATTATCCGGATCAACATAGTCATAAGACTCATAACAGTTGCGCTTCATTAAGTCATCCCCAGAGCAAGAGCTTCATCTCGTAATTTTTCAACATCACTAACCGTAGGTCGCCATCCTTCAATCATATTTGTACTTAAAGCATACCAAACACTCTTAAAAACGGATCGGTTTTCAAAAGCTATTCCCATGATTGCCATCTTTTCTTTATCTATATCTAAGGACATATGCTACCTCCTTTAGATACATTATACCATGTTTCTCTGTAGCTTTTAAAAATTTTATTTTGTTTGTCATATCTAAGTTTTCAGCACGCTTATCCTATTTATCCGAGAATAATTAAATATCTATCTCATAAACTAGCAGTAGTTGTTAGTAATAGACCATATACCCAACAATTTGTTCTGCCATGAGTTTTTCATTTCACTAATTTCTTAAATGCTTCTAAATGACTTGTTAACACAAATGATTCAACATCAACAAGTACAATTTCTTTTTCTATCTTGAAGATATTTAAATAGTTCCAGATGTTATTTCTAAACAATTAGAAATAATCAAACAAATTAAATATTATTTCTAAATATTTGAAAATAATTACTGTTTGTATTATACTATCTTTGAGGTATCTATTATGAACTATATTAAAAGACCACATTATTTAGACTTTCTAAGAAGACATCGTGACCGACAAATCATCAAAGTTGTTAGTGGAGTTAGACGAGCTGGTAAATCTGTTCTCTTTCAACTCTATAAAGAAGAGTTACTAGCAACTGGGGTAGACGAGGATCAGATTATATCCATCAATTTCGAAGATTTGAGTTACTATGATCTGCGACATTTTCAAACATTATTCGCTTATATAAAAGAGCAGTTAGTTGGGGAGAAAACATACTATATCTTTTTAGATGAAATTCAACATGTTGAAAAATTTGAACTAGTTGCAGATAGCCTATTCATCCTACCAAATGTTGACCTCTATTTGACTGGATCAAACGCCTACTTTATGAGCAGCCAATTAGCAACAAACTTAACTGGTCGGTATGTTGAGATAGAGGTTCTTCCTTTGTCATTTGAAGAATATCTATCAGGTCAATCTCTCACAGAAAATCTGAATACAACAGAAATTTTTAACAATTATCTCTTTAGTGCTTTCCCTTACTTATTACAAACATCATCTTACGCTGAAAAAATTGACTATCTCAGAGGAATATATAACTCCATACTGTTAAATGATATTGTCACTAGATTGGGAAATCCAAATCCTACTATTATTGAGCGCATTGTCCGAACCCTTCTCAGTAGTACAGGTAGCTTAATATCAACAAATAAGATTCGTAATACCCTGGTCAGCCAAAACGTTTCAATCTCCCATAATACTTTGGAAAATTATTTGACGACTTTGACAGATAGTTTGCTTTTTTATTCCGTTCCACGTTTTGATGTAAAAGGTCGAGCATTATTGCAACGCTTAGAAAAATATTATCCCGTTGATTTAGGTTTACGACATCTCTTATTACCAGACCACAAGGAAGACATTGGGCATATCTTGGAAAATATGGTATATTTGGAATTAAGACGTAGATATTCACAAGTATATGTTGGTAATTTAGATAAATATGAGGTTGATTTTGTTGTTGTAACTGATCTTGGTCACTACGCTTATTATCAGGTCAGTGAAACAACACTTGCTCCAGAAACACTAGAAAGAGAACTTAGACCACTAGAAGCCATTAAAGATCAATTCCCAAAATATCTATTAACAATGGATACGATTCAGCCAACAGCAAATTACAATGGTATTGAGAAGAAAAATATCATAGATTGGTTACTAGAAAAATAGATAAATATAAATCATTCAGCTGACTAGATTTGCAACAGTCTGTTATCAATGATTCTACCCAAATCCTAACAAGATATAAGGAATTTAGAACATATTATCTAATACAGACACTTGAAGGATAAAATGAAATCTTTAACTTCTGGAAGAACTATTATTACTCAAAATGATGAATCTCCATAGAATTAATGAAACTATAAATCAAACGGAACTATAATGAAAAAGAGACTAAGCAATCAGGATTTAAAATCCTAAAAACGCATACTATCAGGTGTTGAATGAACTGCACCCGCATAGCGGGTGGTTTTTTTGTCTCGCACCTAACGGAGCGAGACGAACTAATAGTCACATAATCATAAGGCTGATAGTATTCATTTCACTATCAGCCTTACAGGTTATTTAACGTTTCAGAAAAACTATAATGTCAAGATTAACTAAACAGTATCTAATTCCTTCAAATAATTTTCTATCTTCATCAACATTAAAGGATTGTTATAAATCTTACATAACTCTCTTGCTTCTATATAATAATTTTTGACTTGTTCTTTGCCAAGGAATTGTGTTCCACAATTTCCAACGAGAACGAGCAGGGGAGCTAGTTGGTAACTTGTCTGTCTTTGTTTACAGAGTTCGATAGTCTCAAGAGCTTCTTGGATGGCTTCATTATATTTTTCCTTTGATACTAGGTAGTGAGCGTAATTGTAACGAACTCTGATGTAGCCAAATAAAAACTCTTGATGCTCAAAATTTTTTGTCTGATATAACTCCATCAAATGAGAGTAGTTTGCCTCATATTCTTGTTCACGACCCACTAAGGAATAGAAATTAGATAGAGTATTCAAGGCCTTTAAATAAATCAGAGTATTTGAAGAGACTTTTAATAATATATTTTCCAATGAAGAAATAGCCTCACACTTACTGTCATATTGATAGAAGTCAATAATAGATTTAATCCATTCAAGGTAAGTTCGGTCTTCTAGTGTTAGAAAAGTACTTCGTTCAATCTCTATTCTATAAAGATATTCTAAATTGTCATAATTTCTGTCATCTAATAATCGAGCAGATAATTGCTTGAAATTAGAGAGGTTAGATTTAATTTCAATTTGTTCATTAAAAAAATAATCTAATGGCACTTCGAGTCGTTGGGAGAGTTTGAACAAAAGGTCTGCGGAGGGAATAAAATGACCTCTCTCAATTTTACTAATCTGGCTTTGTTCACAAATTCCTTCTGCAAGAGTTTGTTGGGAGAGTCTCAACTCTTTTCTTTTCAATCTGAATTTCTCTGCGAGTGTATTCATTAAAGATAATAAACCTTCCTATTTGCTTAATTTCATTATAAAATTTTTAGTTCAAAATAGTAAGTTAAAGAAACAAATAATTCTTTATGGTAATAATAAGAAAAAAAGTTCAAAATGCAATAAAAACACTTGGCTAAATAAAATATATCTGTTAGAATAAAAACAAGGAAAAAGAAAGGGGTTTCATTGCATGAGAAAAAAACGTGGAATTAAAAAATTAGTTACATTTGCATTGCTAGGTGTTTTTATGTTTAGTAATACAATTCCTTACCAACAGTTTATTCAGAAGAATAGACAATTGGAGATTCGAGTGCAATCACAAAAGAAGTACAATGGTCTTGATGTTAGAAAGGCAGATTAAAGAATAATGGAATAGAATTAGTCTCTAGTATATTCGCTTTTATTATTCATTAAAAATTGTAGGGGCAAGTTTGAAAAAATAAAAGTTAGTTGATTGATTACTTCTCTAAATTTTGGGCACACTAAAAAGAGGTCTTGATACCCAACCTTTAAAATTAAAGCACCTTGAATCCGTGCTGTTGTGCAAAACGAACGGCATCTTGGACAGACATTGTCTTATCTGAATTTCTTATTTCTGTAAGACCTTGTAATCTTGGATTATAACTCTCCTGTTTTAAAAGTACGTGGTAGATGGCAACCAATAATCTGCGACAGATAGCGATGATAGCTTTTCGATGCCATATAAATAATTTTTAACATGAGGGGGCTCCCTTCATAAAATTTGAGTCTGCCTATCCCTTGACTATTCTTTCCTTTCACAAACGAGTCGCTTATTCAATTATAAGTTTACGTGCTCCTAGTCACAGTTCTTGTGCTTGATGGAAAGAATGACACCTATAAAAATGCGAGGTAGTGGCTGTACCACTCACTTATTCACCTCCCCGTGATTTGTAGTAGTGATAGGCTTTCTCACTATTATTATAAAACAAAGAGCACAACACTTTTTCATTCTGTGTTGTGCCTTGAGTGAAACGAAAGGAATGAATTATAAAAATGAAGAAAACATTTTATCGCAAATTCGGTATTTCAATTATTGCTAGTACTTTATTAGCTAGTCAGCTACCGACAGTATCTGCGTTGACTGTTATTTCAAGTACAGGCGAGGAGTATGAGGTAAGTGAAACATTACAAGAGGATCCAGGAACTAATAATTTTTCACTTCCCGATGTTTCACCGACTTATGGTCAATATTATACAAATCAGTCAGAAGTCATTATTGGCAAAAATGATTTAGTTAAGGTAAAAAATACTTTACAATATCCTTACTCTACATCAGCTTATGTAAAAGCAACATTCAAATTTAAAAATGTCGATTCAGTAGAAATAGGTACAGGTAGAGGAAGTGCTTCCTTTATCAAAGACAATGTTTTGATTACAGCAGCTCATGTCGTTTATGACCGTGAATCCAAAACAGAAGCGACTGAAGTAGAGATTATGCCTGCGGCTACTCCAGATAGTAATCCATTTGGTGAAATAAAAGTCAAAGAAGTTCGTTATTTAAAAGAATTTCGAAATACTGATCCAGATGAGCTTACTACCTATGACTTAGCAGTTTTAATTTTGGAAGAACCGATTGGCGCTCAATTGGGGACGTTAGGACTTCCAAATAATTTAGAAAATACTAAAAATCTAGATGTAACAGTTACGGGATATTCTGCTGTTAATAAGGATATTAAGCAGATGTATACTGATACAAAAACGATACTTCAAGATACAAATGATTTTTTATTCTATCAAGTAGATACTTTGCGTGGTGCAAGCGGTTCAGCAGTATATGATTCTACCAATAGGGTTGTCGGAGTTCATACCAATGGGAGTGAGGCAGAACAAATGAATTATGCTGTCAAGTTAAATGAGAAGGCTCTATCTTTCATCTACTCTGTTATTCGAGGGCATTCTATTGATGGTTGGAAATTGATTGGTGGTACTTGGTACTATTATAAGAACAGTACGAAACAAACAGGTTGGCAAAAGATAAATGACACTTGGTACTATCTAGACGCCTCCGGTAAGATGCTCACAGATTGGCAAAAAGTAAATGGGAAATGGTATTATCTGGAAACCTCTGGTTCAATGGCAACAGGTTGGAAATATGTACGAGGCAGATGGTATTACTTAGATAATAAAAATGGAGACATGAAAACCGGTTGGATAAAAGTGGGAGGAAATTGGTATTATCTCAATTCAAGTGGAGCAATGGTTACAGGTAGCCAAACTATTGATGGGAAAGTTTATAATTTCGCTTCATCTGGTGAGTGGATTTAATATTGGAGGTATATATAAATGAAACTTTTGAAAAAAACTATGCAAGCTGGACTAACAGTAATTTTCTTTGGTTTGCTAGCTACGAATACAGTATTTGCAGATAACTCTGAAGGATGGCAGTTTGTCCAAGAAAACGGTAGAACCTATTACAAAAAGGGGGACCTCAAAGAAACGGACTGGCGAGTGATTGATGGGAAGACCTATTATTTTGATTATAATGGCGAAATGGTTGTTGGTTGGCAGTACATTCCAATGCCAGTTAAAGGATATACAATTGGTCCTTACCCTAATGGTATCAGATTAGAAGGTTCCCCAATGCCAGAATGGTACTACTTTGACGAAAATGGAGTGCTACAAGAGTTTGTTGGTTGGCAAGAATTAGAGCTAAAATATTCCTTAACCGTTGGGAAAAAACATGGTGAAGGCTGGGAAGGTCCCGAAGTTCTTAAATTAGCATACTACTACTTTGATCAAGATCATTATTTAAAGACAGGTTGGCTTTATGATCAATCTAACTGGTATTACCTAGCAAAAACAGGAAATTCTGGGAATAAGAATCTTGGTGGTGAAAGACGTGTAGGTTGGATAAATGATGGTTCAGCTTGGTACTATCTAGATTCAGAAACTGGTATCATGCAAACTGGTTGGAAGCAAATTGGCAATAAGTGGTACTACCTCCGTTCATCAGGTGCAATGGCAACAGGTTGGGCTTATGTTGGTAATAACTGGTACTATCTTCGTTCATCAGGTGCAATGTCCACAGGTTGGGTGAAAGATGGTTCAATATGGTACTATCTAAATGCAAGTAATGGAGATATGAAAACAGGCTGGTTCCAAATCAATGGTAAATGGTATTATGCCTATGGTTCAGGTGCTCTAGCTGTTAATACCACAGTAGATGGTTACTACGTAAACTATAATGGTGAGTGGGTTAAGTAACGAATGCTAATCGTAACTGTAGTTGATACTTAACTTATTAAAAAGAGCTTTTTTCTACCATTTGTCAACTCTATCAATTTTTAAGAATTAAATGAGTCAAGACAGTAGCTATTCAGTATGTTTATCTACTGTAGTAGGTTGAAGAAAAACTAAGAATGAGAAAGGACGAAGTTAGTCCTTTCTTTTTTATGTGACTATACTTTCTATTCAAATGAGCTTTTAACCGATTGATTGAGCCAATCAACTCTTAAAACCAAAGAGCAATTTCTCGCTTAGCTGACTCTTCTGAATCTGAACCATGTACAACATTTTGGATAGTCTCATTTTCTCCAGCAGCTTTTGCAAAATCAACTCGAATAGTTCCTGATAAAGCTTCTTCTGGATCAGTTGCACCCATCATGGTCCGCCAAGTTTCGATTACTTCGGGATCAGAAATGATACCTACAAGAACCGGTCCTGAAGTCATAAATTCACGAATCGGTGGGTAAAAACTTTGACCAACCAAGTCCTGATAGTGCTGGTCAATTAACTCTTCTGAAAGCTGTGTACGCAACTCCAATTTTTCGATTGTAAATCCACGTTGTTCGATTCGTTTCAAGACTTCGCCTACTAATCCTCTTTTTACACCATCTGGTTTAATGATAAAAAATGTTTGTTCCATACCTGTCTCCTTTGTCAGCTTCTTTCTTTTATTTTACCACATTCCATGGAAAAATAGAGAAAGTTTTCAGAAAACAGAAAGAGAACCCGAAGGTTCTCCATTCTCTTTTATTCTACTGTTTCTTCCACAGTTTCAACGGCAGTATCCACAACTACTTCTGTTGTTTCTTCATTCCCTTCTTCCTCTACTGGAGGATTAAGGTATTCTTCTTCGTTGACAGCATGTGGTTCAAGGTTACGGTAACGAGCCATACCAGTACCTGCTGGGATGATCTTACCGATGATAACATTTTCTTTAAGTCCAAGGAGATGGTCTTTCTTACCACGGATAGCCGCGTCTGTAAGGACACGAGTTGTTTCCTGGAAGGAAGCCGCTGACAAGAAACTGTTGGTTTCAAGTGAGGCTTTGGTAATTCCCATGAGGACTGGGCGACCTGTCGCTGGAACTCCACCTGAGATAAGAACATCTTTGTTGGCATCTGTAAAGTCATTGATATCCATAAGGGTACCCATGAGAAGATCTGTGTCACCTGGATCCATGACACGAACTTTACGGATCATTTGACGAACCATTACCTCGATGTGTTTGTCACCGATTTCTACCCCTTGGCTACGGTAAACTTTTTGTACTTCACCGAGAAGATAAGTTTCAACTGACAAGACATCACGGACTGCAAGGAGACGTTTTGGTTGGATAGAACCTTCTGTAAGAGCAGCACCACGCGCTACTTGGTTCCCAACTTCAACACGCATACGAGCTGTAAATGGAACAACGTACTCA
The DNA here is from genome assembly GCF_013276595.1 of Streptococcus sp. 10824. NCBI lineage: Bacteria > Bacillati > Bacillota > Bacilli > Lactobacillales > Streptococcaceae > Streptococcus > Streptococcus sp. 10824. Next base: position 8,932 of record NZ_VMLH01000017.1, on the reverse strand, counting down.
CCTTCGCCAGTTTCACCTTTAACAAAGACTTTCTTGGTACGAGTTGATGCATCTTCTTCGATAGCGGTAACTTGTCCTTTAACCTCTGTGATAACCGCTTCCCCTTTAGGATTGCGGGCTTCAAAGATTTCTTGGACACGAGGAAGACCCTGAGTGATATCGGTATTTGAGGCAACCCCACCCGTGTGGAAGGTACGCATTGTAAGCTGTGTACCAGGTTCCCCGATAGATTGGGCAGCGATTGTTCCAACTGCTTCACCAACTTCAACCGCATCACCAGTCGCCAAGTTGATACCATAACAGTGACGGCAGACACCGTGACGAGTGTTACATGTAAATACAGAGCGGATAGTCACTTCTTCCACACCAGCATTGACAATTTCACGCGCCTTGTCTTCTGTAATCAACTCATTTGGACCGATAATAACTGCACCAGTTTCTGGATGTTTAACAGTTTTCTTAGTGTAACGACCATTGAGACGCTCTTCGAGAGACTCGATCATCTCTTTTCCTTCTGCGATAGAACGGATCAAGAGACCACGGTCTGTTCCACAGTCGTCCTCACGGATGATAACGTCTTGGGCAACGTCAACCAAACGACGAGTCAAGTAACCTGAGTCGGCTGTCTTAAGGGCCGTATCGGTCATACCTTTACGGGCACCGTGAGTTGAGAAGAACATTTCGAGTACTGACAAACCTTCGCGGAAGTTTGAAAGGATTGGCAATTCCATGATACGTCCGTTCGGAGCAGCCATCAGACCACGCATACCGGCAAGCTGTGAGAAGTTTGAGATGTTACCACGGGCTCCAGAGTCCATCATCATAACGATTGGGTTCTTAGGATCTTGGTTGGCAATCAAGCGTTTCTCAAGTTTTTCACGGGCAGCACGCCATTCAGCTGTAACGGCATTGTAACGCTCGTCGTCCGTGATCATACCACGACGGAATTGTTTTGTGATCTGTTCTACACGTTTATGTGATTCTTCAATGATTTCAGCCTTGTCATCAACGACTGGGATATCGGCAATACCCACTGTCAATCCTGCAAGAGTTGAGTGGTGGTAACCGAGATTCTTCATACGGTCAAGTAGGGCAGAAGTTTCTGTCGTACGGAAACGTTTGAAGATTTCAGCGATGATATTTCCAAGGTTTTTCTTCTTGAATGGAGGGTTGAGTTCAAGATTACTGATAGCTTCCTTGATATCTCCACTAAGTGGCAAGAAGTATTTAGCTGGAACGCCTTCTGTCAAGTTGGCATTGTTTGGTTCTTGCAAGTATGGTAACCCCTCTGGCATAATATCGTTGAAGAGGATTTTACCAACGGTTGTAAGCAAGACCTTGTGTTTTTGCTCTTCTGTCCATGGTTTGTTAAGGCTATCTGTTGCGATACCAACACGTGAGTGAAGGTGAACATAACCATTACGGTAAGCCATAACCGCTTCGTCACGGTCTTTGAAGACCATTCCTTCACCTTCACGACCAGCTTCTTCCATAGTCAAGTAGTAGTTACCCAAAACCATGTCCTGAGATGGAGTAACAACTGGTTTACCATCTTTCGGGTTCAAGATATGCTCAGCAGCGAGCATCAAAATACGAGCTTCTGCTTGGGCTTCTTCTGAAAGCGGTACGTGGATGGCCATTTGGTCCCCGTCAAAGTCGGCATTGTAGGCTTCACAGACAAGTGGGTGCAAGCGAAGGGCCTTACCATCAATCAAGACTGGCTCAAAGGCTTGGATACCCAAACGGTGAAGGGTCGGTGCGCGGTTCAAAAGCACTGGGTGTTCTTTAATCACTTCTTCAAGGATATCCCAGATACGCTCATCTCCGCGTTCCACCAAGCGTTTAGCTGCTTTGACGTTTTGCACGATATCACGGGCAACGATTTCACGCATGACGAATGGTTTAAAGAGCTCAATTGCCATTTCACGTGGCACACCACATTGGTACATCTTAAGAGTTGGACCAACGGCGATAACGGAACGTCCTGAGAAGTCAACACGTTTACCGAGCAAGTTTTGACGGAAGCGTCCTTGTTTCCCTTTAAGCATGTGGCTCAATGATTTCAGCGGACGGCTACCTGGTCCTGTGATTGGACGACCACGACGACCATTGTCAATCAAAGCATCAACCGCTTCTTGAAGCATACGCTTCTCATTTTGAACGATGATACCAGGCGCATTCAACTCAAGCAAACGAGCCAAACGGTTGTTACGGTTGATAACACGGCGGTAAAGGTCATTCAAGTCAGATGAGGCAAAACGGCCACCATCCAACTGCAACATTGGACGAAGATCTGGTGGGATAACCGGAAGGATGTTAAAAATCATCCATTCAGGTTTGTTTCCAGACTTGTAAAAGGCATCCAAAACATCCAAACGACGGATGGCTTTGACACGTTTTTGTCCAGTAGCTGTTTTCAATTCTTCTTTGAGTTCAGCAATTTCTTTTTCAAGATCTACTTGCTTCAAAAGGTCTTGGATGGCTTCGGCACCCATCTTGGCAACAAATGAACCATAACCATATTCACGCAAGCGCTCTCGGTATTCGCGCTCTGTCATGATAGACTTGTGCTCCAGTGGTGTATCCTTAGGATCAATCACCACATAAGCCGCAAAGTAGATCACTTCCTCGAGGGCACGAGGGCTCATATCAAGGGTCAAGCCCATACGGCTTGGAATCCCCTTGAAGTACCAGATGTGAGATACAGGAGCTTTCAACTCGATGTGCCCCATACGCTCACGACGAACTTTTGTACGCGTTACTTCAACCCCACAACGGTCACAAACAATTCCTCTGTAACGAATGCGTTTGTACTTACCACAAGCACATTCCCAGTCTTTTGTAGGACCAAAGATAACTTCATCAAAGAGTCCTTCACGTTCTGGTTTCAAGGTACGGTAATTGATTGTTTCAGGTTTTTTGACTTCTCCATAAGACCATGAACGGACTTTGCTTGGAGAAGCTAGGGTGATTTGCATACTTTTAAAACGATTTACATCAACCACTATTTCTTCCCTTTCTATTCTAAGTGAACTGCTTATTCTTATTCAGCAGCTTCTTCTGTTGCTTCCGCTTTTGTTGCTTTCTCTGCTTCTTCAGCTTCAAAGGCTGCTTTAGCCTCTTGGGCTGCTTTTTCGCGGGCTTTTTCAAGGTCATCTACGTGGATGACATCTTCGTCCATTCCTTCATCCAAGTCGCGAAGTTCCACTTCTTGGTCATCTTCGTCTAGGACACGCATGTCAAGACCAAGAGATTGTAATTCTTTGACAAGAACTCGGAAGGATTCTGGAACACCTGGTTTTGGAATTGGTTTTCCTTTTGTAATGGCTTCATAAGCTTTCAAACGTCCGTTGATATCGTCAGACTTGTAAGTCAAGATTTCTTGAAGGACATTTGATGCACCATAGGCTTCAAGAGCCCAAACCTCCATCTCACCGAAACGTTGTCCACCAAACTGAGCTTTACCTCCAAGTGGTTGTTGGGTAACAGTTGAGTAAGGTCCGACAGAACGCGCGTGCAATTTATCGTCAACCATGTGGTGGAGTTTGATCATGTACATGACTCCGACAGAAACACGGTTATCAAACGGTTCACCAGTACGTCCATCGTAAAGGATTGTCTTGGCATCGCTATCCATACCAGCTTCTTTAACAGTTGACCAAAGGTCTTCAGAACTTGCTCCATCAAAGACTGGTGTTGCGATGTGGATACCAAGAGTACGGGCTGCCATACCAAGGTGGAGCTCCATAACCTGACCGATATTCATACGTGATGGTACCCCAAGTGGGTTCAACATGATGTCGACTGGAGTTCCGTCTGGAAGGTAAGGCATGTCTTCTACAGGAACGATACGAGAGACAACCCCTTTGTTTCCGTGACGTCCGGCCATCTTATCTCCGACCTTAATCTTACGTTTTTGAGCGATGTAGACGCGAACCAACATGTTAACACCTGATTGCAATTCATCTCCATTTGCACGTGTAAAGATCTTAACATCACGAACGACACCATCGGCACCGTGTGGTACACGAAGAGAAGTGTCACGTACTTCACGAGATTTGTCTCCGAAGATAGCGTGCAAGAGACGTTCTTCAGCTGAAAGGTCCTTCTCACCCTTAGGTGTTACTTTACCTACAAGGATATCGCCTTCTTTAACCTCAGCACCGATACGGATAATACCCATTTCGTCAAGATCTTTAAGGGCATCTTCACCTACGTTTGGAATTTCACGAGTGATTTCTTCAGGCCCAAGCTTTGTATCGCGTGTTTCTGATTCGTATTCTTCAAGGTGGACAGATGTGTAGACATCGTCTTTAACCAAGCGTTCGCTCATGATAACGGCATCCTCGAAGTTGTAACCTTCCCATGTCATGTAGGCAACGATTGGGTTTTGTCCAAGTGCCATTTCTCCATTTTCCATAGAAGGTCCGTCAGCTATGAAATCACCTTTTTCAACGGCATCGCCAACTTTTACGAGAGTGCGTTGGTTGTAAGCAGTACCTGAGTTTGAACGACGGAATTTTTGGATGTGGTAAACGTCCAATGAAGCATCTTCACGACGAACTTCTACCTTGTCAGCATCTGCGTAAGTAACTTTACCGTCATACTGAGCAATCACAGCAGCACCAGAATCGTGGGCTGCTTGGTATTCCATACCAGTACCAACGTAAGGTGCCTGAGGATTGATCAATGGCACAGCCTGACGTTGCATGTTGGCTCCCATGAGGGCACGGTTGGAGTCATCGTTTTCCAAGAAAGGAATACATGCTGTCGCAACGGCAACTACCTGTTTTGGTGATACGTCCATATAGTCAACAACATTAGCTGGATACTCTTGGTTGACCCCTTGGTGACGTCCCATGACAATCTTCTCAGCAAAGGTTCCGTCTTCATTCAGACGAGAATTAGCCTGTGCTACAGTAAATTCATCTTCTTCATCGGCTGTCAACCAAACGATTTCGTTTGTAACAACACCTGTTTCACGGTCAACCTTACGGTATGGTGTTTGAACAAAACCATACTTGTTCAAGTGTCCGTAAGATGACAAGTTATTGATCAAACCGATGTTAGGTCCTTCAGGTGTCTCGATTGGACACATACGACCATAGTGAGTGTAGTGCACGTCACGTACTTCATATCCAGCACGGTCACGTGTCAAACCACCAGGTCCTAAGGCTGACAAACGGCGTTTGTGAGACAACTCAGAAAGTGGGTTGTGTTGGTCCATGAACTGTGACAACTGTGATGAACCAAAGAATTCTTTCACCGCAGCTGTTACAGGACGGATATTGATAATTTGTTGTGGTGTCAAGACTTCGTTATCTTGAACAGACATACGTTCACGGACATTACGTTCCATACGAGAAAGTCCCAAACGTACTTGGTTGGCAAGCAATTCACCAACCGCACGGATACGACGGTTCCCAAGGTGGTCGATATCATCTACACGGCCAAGTCCTTCAGCCAAGTTGAGGAAGTAGCTCATCTCAGCAAGGATATCTGCAGGAGTAACGATACGAACCTTGTCATCTGGATTGGCATTACCAATGATGGTTACGACACGGTCTGGATCCGTTGGAGCAACAACCTTGAATTTTTGAAGAACAACTGGCTCAGTCACAACGGCTGCATCATTTGGAATATAAACAATCTTGTTCAAGTCACCATCCAAATGGCTTTCAATGCTTTCAATCACACTACGAGTCATAACAGTTCCAGCTTCTACCAAGATTTCTCCAGTTTCAGGGTCTACCAATGGCTCTGCAATGGTTTGGTTAAGCAAGCGTGTTTTAACATTGAGCTTTTTATTGATTTTGTAACGACCAACTGCTGCTAGGTCATAGCGACGTGGGTCAAAGAAGCGAGCTACAAGCAAGCTACGTGAGCTTTCAGCAGTCTTAGGTTCACCTGGACGAAGGCGTTCGTAGATTTCTTTCAAGGCTTCGTCTGTACGAGAATCCATTGGGTTCTTGTGGATATCTTTTTCAACAGTGTTGCGAACCAATTCGCTATCACCAAAAATATCAAAGATTTCATCATCTCCTGAAAAACCAAGCGCACGAACCAAGGTCGTAAATGGAATCTTACGAGTACGGTCGATACGAGTGTAGGCAATATCTTTTGAGTCGCTTTCAAGTTCCAACCAAGCTCCACGGTTAGGGATAACCGTTGAACCGTAGCCCACTTTACCATTTTTATCAACTTTATCGTTAAAGTAAACACCTGGTGAGCGGACCAACTGAGATACGATGATACGTTCACCACCATTGATGATGAAGGTACCCATTTCTGTCATGATTGGGAAATCACCAAAGAAAACTTCTTGGGTTTTGATTTCGCCTGTTTCTTTATTGATCAAGCGGAAGGTTACAAAAATTGGTGCTGAGTAGCTAGCATCGTGAATACGAGCTTCTTCTAGCGTATATTTGGGTTCCTTGATTTCATATCCAACAAATTCCAACTCCATTGTGTCTGTGAAGTTTGAAATTGGCAATACATCTTCAAACACTTCCTTAAGACCGTGGTCTAGGAAATCTTTGAATGAGTCAGTTTGAATTTCAATCAAATTTGGTAAGTCAAGAACTTCTTTGATTCTTGAAAAACTACGACGGGTACGATGTTTCCCGTATTGAACGTCATGTCCTGCCAAGATGATTCTCCTTTGTAAATAAGTTCCAAGCCTTGTCAATCAGGCTTTCTAATCGTCATATGGTTGTAAAACCCCTATCACCGTGTCCCTTTGATGAATTTTCAGAATTTTTAAGTCTTTATTACAAGTACTCAAAATCCTGAAAAAAAGCACAAAAAGAGCAGCTAAATCTGACTTTTTCAGAAGATTTAACTGCTGTGAGCCTTGTCTGGACAATATTTCAGACAAAACCTACGACAAATGATTATTTATATTATACCCTAATTAGCTAGATTTTTCAAGGGGATTCAGTAGATTTTTGGTAATCTTTTTCCCATAGAAAACTTAGCATTACATTCGAATCACACTATGGTACAAAAAACTGAAAAAGCTATTGACTGAAAATCATTTTCAAGGTATAATAAGAAACGTTAAGGCGGTATAGCCAAGTGGTAAGGCACGGCTCTGCAAAAGCTTGATCGTCGGTTCAAATCCGTCTACCGCCTTTCAATACCGAATTTATCGGAATTTATCAAGACAAAAAGCCCGTAAATTAGGGCTTTTTTATTTTTTTCTTCGGATAAATACGGATAATTTTGAAAAACTTTTGGGGCAAAGTTCTTTCCATGACATAATTCCCTCATGAAATCAACTGAAAAAAGCTTCGTCACGTATGGTGACAAAAGCCTCTAGTTTACTCTGTTTCTTCTTCTATTTCGACTTCTGTAATTTGGACTTTTACCTTGGTAACACGTCCATTTTTCACTTTATCATTGGTTAAGATAAGTTGTTTGTTTTGGCTGACCAATTCATAACTGAGTTTCTCAGTCGTTGGAATGGTTCCAATTCCTGTCAAATAATAACCAGCGATGGTATCAACGTCATCACTTTCCAGTTCAACATCAAAGTAATTATTGAAATCATTGAGAGTCATAGTTCCTTGAACAATGTAGGTATCCTCACCAATCTGATGAACATCTATTGCTGCCTTGTCCGTTTCATCATCAATTTCACCAACAATTTCCTCTAAGAGGTCTTCCAAAGTCACCAAACCAGCCATCCCACCGTATTCATCCAGCAAGATTGCCATTTGTCTTTGGGTATTTCGCAATTCTTTTAGCAAATCATCCACAAAAATAGTTTCAGGTACAAAAAGTGGATCTTGTAAGATTTTCTTCCATACAATATTGTCAAAACCGTCCACAAAACCAGCCTTAAGAAGACTCTTGGTGTGAATGATTCCAATCACATTGTCCTTATCCCCATCGTAAACTGGTATACGGGAAAAGTTTTGTTTTAAAATACTTTGGATAATGGCTTGACTATCATCCTGAATATCCACCATAAAGGCATCCGTCCGAGGAACCATAACCTCTCGTGCCATTAATTCATCGAGCGAAAAGACACCTTGTAGCATCTCAATCTCATCAGCATCCAATGTTTCTTCACTATTTGTCAGCATATAGGCAATTTCATCACGGGTCATCTTTTCATCCGCATCATCGAATGACATAGGAGTCAAATGGCTCAAGAAATTGGTCGAAGCAGCTAAAAGCCAAACAAAAGGACTGACTAGTTTTCCGATCCCAATGATAACCGGCGCTGTACGAATTGCCAAGGCATCCTTTAGATTAAGAGCGATTCTCTTAGGATATAATTCCCCAAAAACGATGGAAATATAGGTCAAAAATGCTAAGGATAGAAAAGTTGCCACGGCTTGTGCTGTTTCGCCATTCCCAAGCCAAGAGGCAATCACACGTCCTAGAGTATCAGCCAAACTCGCCCCTGATAAGATCGTAATCAGGGTAATCCCTACTTGAATGGTTGATAAAAAGTGATTAGGATTTTCTAGTACCTTCAGCAGACGAATATAGCGTCTATCTCCTTCTTCTGCCTTTTGTTCAACACGTGCACGGTTTAGTGACACCATGGCCATTTCTGTGGCTGAGAAAAAGGAATTTAATACCGTCAAGATAAACAATAAAACAAATTGTAGCAACAAATTCTGACTACTTGGGTCTTCCATAGTTCTTCTCCTAAAATAGTATCTTATCTTTTATTATATCACAAAATTTAATCCAATACATATTATTTTTTTCTTAGCGTAACTTCTCAAAGTAACTTCCATCTCTCTCCCAAAACTGGAAGTTAGTTTTAGAAGTTACCATTTTTTCTTAGTACCTACTCTAGCCCTACTTAAACTAGAAAAAAGAACTCCTACATCCATAAGTGATATAGGAGTTTATCTTATCTTTTACTGATACTCTTCGAAAATCTCTTCAAACCACGTCAGCTTTATCTGCA
>NZ_VMLH01000165.1:0-419 GCF_013276595.1 Streptococcus sp. 10824 | reverse complement strand
CCTTCAAGAAACACGTGGTGGTCGTAACCATGCATATATGACAATTGAGGACGAGAAAGCCTTTCTTGCCTGTCATTTGAAGGCTGCAGAGGCAGGAGAATTTGTTACAATTGATGCCTTATTTCAGGCTTATACAAAGGAGTTAGGTCCTTCCTACACATGTGATGTCTTTTATCAACTCTTGAAGCGCCATGGTTGGCGAAATATTAGGCCACGTCCAGAACATCCCAAGAAAGCAGACGTTCAAACCATTGTCGCGTCTAAAAATAAAATCTCAATTCAAGAAGACAAGAAAGCGCTTTAAAACCAGTAGGCATTTTCGTAAGGTTCGCTTGATGTACCAAGATGAGGCTGGTTTCGGTAGAATCAGTAAACTGGGATCTTGTTGGGCTCCAATGGGAGTAGGTCCACATGTCCAT
>NZ_VMLH01000164.1:0-737 GCF_013276595.1 Streptococcus sp. 10824 | reverse complement strand
TTGGGAGTGGGTGAGGTTTTCTACATTGGTTGAAATTGTCAGAGGTGGCTCTCCACGACCAATCAAAGATTATCTTACTTCTGAAGTAGATGGAATAAATTGGATAAAAATAGGTGATACTGAAAAGGGTGAAAAGTATATAAATAATGTTAAAGAAAAAATCAAAAAATCAGGGCTTAACAAAACTAGATTTGTAAAAAAAGGTACATTTTTGTTAACTAATTCTATGAGTTTTGGTAGACCTTATATTTTGAATGTTGATGGTGCAATACACGATGGATGGTTGGCTATTTCGAACTATGAAAACTCATTAAATAAAGATTACCTATTCTATATTCTTTCATCAAATGTAGTTTATTCTCAATTTCTATCTCTAATTAGTGGAGCTGTTGTGAAAAACTTGAATAGTGATAAAGTTGCTTCTATTCTTATCCCTCTCCCTCCGCTAGCTGAACAACAACGCATAATAGAAGCAATCGAATCAGCTTTAGAAAAAGTAGATGAATATGCTGAAAGTTATAATAGACTCGAACAGCTAGATAAAGAATTTCCAGATAAACTAAAAAAATCTATTCTTCAATATGCTATGCAAGGAAAATTAGTTGAACAAGACCCAAATGATGAATCAGTCGAAGTTTTACTTGAAAAAATACGAGCAGAAAAACAAAAACTCTTTGAAGAAGGCAAGATTAAAAAGAAAGATTTGGACATTTCTATTGTTTCCCAAGGAGATGATA
>NZ_VMLH01000163.1:0-735 GCF_013276595.1 Streptococcus sp. 10824 | reverse complement strand
TCGATCCCGTTAACTCCCAAAGGTCCCGTAGTGTAGCGGTTATCACGTCGCCCTGTCACGGCGAAGATCGCGGGTTCGATTCCCGTCGGGACCGTTTAAGATAACGCAAGTTATTTTAGACTCGTTAGCTCAGTTGGTAGAGCAATTGACTTTTAATCAATGGGTCACTGGTTCGAGCCCAGTACGGGTCATATCTGCGGGTTTGGCGGAATTGGCAGACGCACCAGATTTAGGATCTGGCGCTTAACGGCGTGGGGGTTCAAGTCCCTTAACCCGCATTAAGATATAATAAATGAGCCGGCTTAGCTCAGTTGGTAGAGCATCTGATTTGTAATCAGAGGGTCGCGTGTTCAAGTCATGTAGCCGGCATTTTTAGATAGAAGAAAACAGTGCGAACGTAGTTCAGTGGTAGAACACCACCTTGCCAAGGTGGGGGTCGCGGGTTCGAATCCCGTCGTTCGCTTAGAGAGGCCGGGGTGGCGGAACTGGCAGACGCACAGGACTTAAAATCCTGCGATTGGTAACGATCGTACCGGTTCGATTCCGGTCCTCGGCATAAACTAATGAGCACCCTTAGCTCAACTGGATAGAGTACCTGACTACGAATCAGGCGGTTAGAGGTTCGACTCCTCTAGGGTGCATTTTTCTATTTAACTCGGGAAGTAGCTCAGCTTGGTAGAGTACTTGGTTTGGGACCAAGGTGTCGCAGGTTCGAATCCTGTCTTCCCGATTCAT
>NZ_VMLH01000162.1:0-1603 GCF_013276595.1 Streptococcus sp. 10824 | reverse complement strand
TTTTCGAAGAGTATTAATTTACATAAATAGCCAGTGTTTGATAGGGTTTGAGTAGAATTTTCTCAGACACTTCTGCGTCTTCATAGTTTGAAATCAAAATTTGTCCATTTTGGTAGGCTACTGGCAAATCGATTTCCACTTCTGTGGCATAAAAATTATTGAGCACAAGTAACTTTTCAGCCTCATACTGACGTTCAAAAGCATAGACTTGCTTGCTATCTTCAAAGGCTGGTTTGTAACTTCCTTCTGAGATGATAGGCATTTCCTTACGCAGTCGAATCAAGTCTTGGTAGAAGGTGAAAATCGGACCTTGGATTTCATTTTCTACATTGATGTGAGGGTAGGATTTTCCTGCATTGAGCCAAGGAGTCCCTACTGTGAAGCCTGCATTTTCAGAAGCATCCCACTGCATAGGAATTCGTGAATTATCACGCGACTTAGCTTGAATAATCTGGAAGGCTTTTTCCTGACTCTTCCCTTCCTCTAAGAGCATCTGATAGGCATTGAGCGATTCGACATCCACATAATCAGCAATAGAATCATAGTCTGGGTCAATCATCCCGATTTCCTCGCCCATATAGATATAAGGTGTCCCACGTGAAAGGTGAATACTGGCCGCTAGCATGGTAGCTCCTTCCTTGCGGAAGTTTTGAATATCAACAAAACGGTTTAAAGCGCGTGGTTGGTCGTGATTGTTCCAGAAGAGAGCACTCCAACCACCTTTATCACTCATTTCCTTGCCCCAGCTATGGTAAAGACTCTTCAAAATCAAAGGGAGCCAAGGTCCACTTTTGTCCATCCTTATAGTCCACCTTGAGATGATGAAAATTAAAGGTCATGGATAATTCCTGACGGTCAGGCGACGAATAAAGGACACAATTTCCCATGGTGGTTGAGGACATTTCCCCAACTGTCATAAAACTATCGTCTGATCCAAAAGTGGCTTGATTCATCATACGCAAATAGTCATGAACGATGGGCTTGTCTGTGTAAGCTGGCTTTCCTTCATTTTCAGGACAATCCACTAAAACCTCGTCCTTGCCAATTAAATTGATCACATCAAATCGGAAACCTTTGACACCCTTGTCGCGCCAGAAATTAACAACCTTGAAAAGCTCCTTACGGATATTGGGATTGCTCCAGTTAAGGTCAGCCTGGGTCTCATCAAAGAGGTGAAGGTAGTATTTCCCTGTATTCCCAAAGGGCGCCCATGCAGAGCCACCAAACTTAGACTGCCAGTCTGTTGGTTGGTCTTGGATGAAGAAAAAGTCTTGGTAGTACTTGTCACCAGCTAGGGCTTTCTGAAACCATTCATGCTCTGTCGAACAATGATTGAGTACCATGTCCAGCATAAAGTCAATCTTATGCTCTTTACCGACACGCACCATTTCCTCAAAATCAGTCATATCACCAAAAAGAGGATCCACTGCCATATAATCTGAAATATCGTAACCATTATCCCGTTGAGGGCTTGGATAGAATGGATTGAGCCAGACCATATCCACGCCCAGTTTGGCTAAATAGGGGATTTTTTCGATAATCCCACGGAAGTCCCCAATACCATTTCCAGTGGTGTCTTTGTAAGATTTTGGATAGATTTGAT
>NZ_VMLH01000161.1:0-332 GCF_013276595.1 Streptococcus sp. 10824 | reverse complement strand
GAAAAATCTCCAGACTAGAGAACTCACGGATAGTTCCTAATCTGGAGATTTCTTATTTGCACTTTTCTTGTACAACTTTAGTCCATGGTAAATAAGCCTCTAAAACCTCTTTGTTTACGAGAGTTTCCTCGTTTGGAAGACATTCTAGAAGATAGGATAGCTATTTCTTGCTATGTACTTGATGACGTTTAGCTGTTTCCAACAAGCTCATAATAATAGCTCTTGCTTTAGCTCCTTCAAAACTTTGAGAAAACAACCACCCTCGCTTTTTAAAATTTAGCTTAGGCTAAAAGAGTCCACCGGACTCTTTTACTACGTCCCATAACCAATGA
>NZ_VMLH01000160.1:0-746 GCF_013276595.1 Streptococcus sp. 10824 | reverse complement strand
CTCACGATTTCCCCCTACAGTAGCATCTGCCGTCAAGACAATCGCTTTATAACCTTCAGCCTTCACACGGTCCATGATGTGGCGGTTGATACCGTCATCCTTACTAAAGTAAAATTGGAACCAATGAGGTGTCCCTTGAAGGGCTTCAGAAATCTCTGGAAGGTCAACAGTAGAGTAAGAACTGGTTGTATAAAGAGAACCGAACTCATGCACACCACGCGCAGTCGCCACTTCACCCTGTTCATTCGCTAATTTATGAGCCGCAACAGGCGCCATAATGATTGGTGAGGATAGTTTTTCACCTGCAAATTCAATCTCTGTACTTGGATTTTCAACATCGCAAAGCGTATGTGGAACGATGAGTTTGTGGTTAAAGGCACGGATATTCTCTCTTAAAGTGAAAGTATCTTCTGCCCCACTAGCAATATAGCCAAATGCTGCTTTAGGGATCACTTGTTGCGCCATTGGCTCCAAATCATAGGTATTAATGAAATCTACATGCCCTTCTGCATTGCTTGTTTTGTATGACATAAACTGTCCTCCTTGATTAAGTAAGCGTTTGCTTTTTACTATACATCTATAATAACTCTTTTTTCAATCATTTTCAAGAGTTTTGCTTAAAAACAATCTTATTTTTCATACAATATATTAGCCCTACTTTCCTTAAACTCTAAACTTTAGTCTATATTAAGTGAATCGTTGAGATTTTTTGCTGCCAGGCATTTGAACTACTTTTTTATTTGCTG
>NZ_VMLH01000159.1:0-378 GCF_013276595.1 Streptococcus sp. 10824 | reverse complement strand
CTTCAACTGAGGTTGTCGAATCACTAGGAATACTGGACATTTCCCCAGTATTTTCTTTAGATGTATCTGGTGATACATTCTCTGAATTCGTTGTTGATTCTTCTGCAGATTGAACTGGATTTTCTACTCCTTGATTTGAGGTTCCTTCTGTAGAGCCTTCTGTTGGATTTACTGGAACTTCTTCTACAGTTTTTTCTGAAGTTTCATTTTTGGAGTCATTATTTTCTGGTTTATTTGACTCTCCAACTTTATTTGTATCACCTTGATTAGATTCAGTTGGTACTGTTTGCCCATTCTCTTCTGTTATTGCATTACCAGAATTTTCAGGTTTTGTTGAAGTTTCGTCTTTTGACTCATCTTTTTCAGGTTTGTTTGTTT
>NZ_VMLH01000158.1:0-209 GCF_013276595.1 Streptococcus sp. 10824 | reverse complement strand
GTTTTGAGGTTGTAGATAGGACTGACGAAGTCAGTCACATATATACGGCAAGGCGACGTTGACGTGGTTTGAATTTGATTTTCGAAGAGTATAAACTCATCTGATAATAACTATCTTACCCCAATCCCCAAACAAAAACTGGACTTCCTCCCCAAATGCGCCTATCTCCCTCCCAACTGCACTTTTTGGATAAGTCATAACCACCCGTG
>NZ_VMLH01000016.1:0-28851 GCF_013276595.1 Streptococcus sp. 10824 | reverse complement strand
AATAGTAATATGAAATCAACTAAAGAAGAAATCCAAGCTATCAAAACACTTTTAAAAGACTCTAGTACAGCTAAATATCATAAACGCCTTCAAATCGTTCTATTTCGTCTGATGGGCAAATCTTATAAAGAGATTATAGAGCTTTTAGACTGTAATCAAACAACGATTTGGCCAACTGTAAAAAAATATGAGGAGTTCGGACTCGATTCTCTCCTTCAAGAAACACGTGGTTGTCGTAACTATGCATATATGACAATTGAGGAAGAGAAAGCCTTTCTTGCCCGTCATTTGAAGGCTGCAGAGGCAGGAGAATTTGTTACAATTGATGCCTTATTTTAGGCTTATAAAAAGGAGTTAGGTTCTTCCTACACACGTGATGCCTTCTATCAACTGTTGAAGCGCCATGGTTGGCGAAATATTAGGCCACGTCCAGAACATCCTAGGAAAGCAGACGCTCAAACCATTGTCGCGTCTAAAAATAAAATCTCAATTCAAGAAAACAAGAAAGCGCTTTAAAACCAGTAGGCATTTTCGTAAGGTTTGCTTGATGTACCAAGATGAGGCTGGTTTCGGTAGAATCAGTAAACTGGGATTTTGTTGGGATCCAATGGGAGTAGGTCCACATGTCCATAGTCACTATATACGAGAATTTCGCTATTGTTATGGAGCTGTTGATGCCCATACAGGCGAATCATTTTTCTTAATCGCTGGTGGATGTCATACTGAGTGGATGAGCGCCTTTTTAGAAGAGCTTTCACAAGCTTATCCATATGATTATTTTTTACTCGTTATGGACAATGCTATATGGCATAAATCAAGTACCTTAAAGATTCCGACTAATATTGGCTTTACCTTTATTCCTCCATACACACCAGAGATGAACCCCATTGAACAAGTGTGGAAAGAGATTCGTAAACGTGGATTTAAGAATAAAGCCTTTCGAACTTTGGAAGATGTCATGAATCAACTCCAAGATGTTATACAAGGACTGGAGAAGGAGGTGATAAAGTCCATCGTTAATCGGAGATGGACTAGAATGCTTTTTTGGCATAAATGAACAATTTTATTTTTCAGAATATATCAAATATAACAAATAACTCTTAAAATTCAGAAAATTCTATTGACAGGACTTGAAAAAGAGTCTATAATGAATAAAAAACAAAGGAGAATACTATGAAAACAAGAAAAGTATTGGCTCTTGTGGGAGTAACTTTATTAGCAGCTGGTGTTTTAGCTGCTTGTTCTGGGGGTTCAGGCGCTCAAGGTGAAAAGACCTTTGCGTTTACCTACGAAACACATCCAGATAATCTCAACTATTTGACAACTGGTAAGGCAGCAACTTCTGAGATTACTAGTAATGTGATTGATGGATTGCTTGAAAATGATAAATACGGGAACCTTGTTCCTTCATTGGCAGAAGACTGGTCAGTTTCTAAGGATGGCTTGACTTATACTTATAAGATTCGTCAGGACGCCAAGTGGTATACATCTGAGGGAGAAGAGTATGCTCTTGTTAAGGCTCAGGACTTTGTGACAGGTCTTAAATATGCAACAGATAAGAAAGCGGATGCTCTTTACTTGGTACAGGATTCAATCAAAGGTCTGGATGCCTATGCAAAAGGTGAAATCACAGACTTTGCTCAAGTTGGGATTAAAGCCCTTGACGATCAGACAGTTCAATACACCTTGAACAAACCTGAAACTTTTTGGAATTCTAAAACAACTATGGGTGTGCTTGCGCCAGTCAATGAAGAGTTTTTGAATTCCAAAGGGGATGATTTTGCCAAAGCTACGGATCCAAGTAGTCTCTTGTATAATGGACCTTATTTGTTGAAATCCATTGTGACAAAATCCTCTGTTGAATTTGCGAAAAATCCGAACTACTGGGATAAGGACAATGTGCATATTGACAAGGTCAAATTGTCATTCTGGGATGGTCAAGATACCAGCAAACCTGCAGAAAACTTTAAAGATGGTAGCCTTACAGCAGCTCGTCTCTATCCAACAAGTGCAAGTTTCGCAGAGCTTGAGAAGAGTATGAAGGACAATATTGTCTATACTCAACAAGACTCTATTACGTATCTAGTTGGTACAAATATTGACCGTCAGTCCTATAAATACACATCTAAGACCAGTGAAGAACAAAAAACATCGACTAAAAAGGCTCTCTTAAACAAGGATTTCCGTCAGGCTATTGCCTTTGGTTTTGATCGTACAGCCTATGCCTCTCAGTTGAATGGACAAACTGGAGCAAGCAAAATCTTACGTAATATCTTTGTTCCACCAACATTTGTTCAAGCAGATGGTAAAAACTTTGGTGAGTTGGTCAAAGAGAAATTGGTCACTTATGGGGATGAATGGAAGGATGTTAATCTTGCAGATTCACAAGATGGTCTTTACAATCCAGAAAAAGCCAAGGCTGAATTTGCTAAAGCTAAATCAGCTTTACAAGCAGAAGGTGTGACATTCCCAATTCACCTAGATATGCCTGTTGATCAGACAGCAACTACAAAAGTTCAGCGCGTCCAATCTATGAAACAATCCTTGGAAGCAACTTTAGGAACTGATAATGTCGTTATTGATATCCAACAATTGCAAAAAGATGAATTGCTTAATGTAACTCTATTTGCTGAAAATGCTGCTGGCGAAGACTGGGATTTATCAGATAATGTCGGTTGGGGTCCAGACTTTGCCGATCCATCAACTTATCTCGATATTATCAAACCTTCTGTAGGAGAAAGTACTAAAACATATTTAGGATTTGACTCAGGGGAAGATAATGTAGCTGCTAAAAAAGTAGGTCTATATGACTACGAAAAATTGGTTACTGAGGCTGGTGATGAGGCTATAGACGTTGCTAAACGCTATGAAAAATATGCTGCTGCCCAAGCTTGGTTGACCGACAGTGCTTTGATCATCCCAACAACTTCTAAAACTGGTCGTCCAATCTTGTCTAAGATGGTACCATTTACAATACCATTTGCATTGTCAGGAAATAAAGGTACAAGTGACCCAGTCTTGTATAAATACCTTGAAATTCAAGACAAGGCAGTTACTGCAGATGAATACCAAAAAGCTCAAGAAAAATGGATGAAAGAAAAAGCAGAATCCAATAAAAAAGCGCAAGAAGAACTTGCCAAACATGTCAAATAAAACAAAAAGAGACTGAGCAAAAAGTCTTTAAAAGCAAAACGCATATTGTCAGGTGATGAAAGCCTTGATCGTATGCGTTTTATTGTGGGGAAATGTACTTGATCTCTGTATTTCATTTTGAAAATGACAAAATCCTGAGTTTAGAGTTCTCAGGATTTTTTCGTTTACTGTTGTGGTTGCTGTTGAACTTGTGGATTTTGTGGCGTTGGTTGTACTGATTGTGTCGGCTGAACAGTCTGACCAGCTTGTCCTTGATTAGGATCGGTTGCGGGAGCATTATTGGGTTGTTGACCAATCGTAGTACTTGCCTGTGTAGTTGAACTTTCAGCTGTTGAGGATTGTTGAGTAGCAGGAGCAGTCCATGTAGGACGAGCTCCATTCTTAAAGACATATTCTCCACTCCTATATAAGCCCTCAGGCATAGTCCAATCTCCTGGGTGGTCATCTTCTGATAGGTAAGTCATCATTGAACGATAGACCGCAGAAGCAACTGTGAACCCACTGCCGATGACTGGAGTTAAACGATTTGAGTAACCAGTCCATACAGCCATAGAATACTTACGAGTATAACCTACAAACGATTCATCTGGAGCTACGTAGCCAGTGTTTTTGACATATTTTTCGATTTCTTCATCAGTATAGTTAGAAGTACCAGTCTTACCAGCTTGTGGAAGCCATGGTAGGTAGGCACCACGTCCGATACCATAAACTAAGACTGTTTTCATCATTTCGGTCATCATATAGGCCGTAGTCTCTTTCATAGCTCGTGTACCAGCATCAGAAAATTCTTTTTCACTACCGTCACTGAAGACGACCTTATTGATATACATGGGTTTGTGGTAAATTCCACCGTTGGCAAAGGCAGCATAAGCAGCAGCCATTTTTTCACTGCTTGCACCGTATTGTTTGTTAGATTCTGTTGTATTACTTGAAATGGCGTTTGCATAATGCATGCTTGGATAGTCGATACCAAGACCATTAAGGAAGGTTTTAGCTCTATCTAGACCGACCTTATTCAAAGTCTCAACGGCTGTGACATTTCGTGATTGTTGAAGAGCATACTGGATTGTAATGTTTCCAAAGTAGCCATGATCCCAGTTGTAGAGTGGAGTATCAGTGCCAGGATAGTTATAAGGAACATCATGTACTATAGTTGCAGTAGAGTCATAGACTCCATATTCTAAAGCGGGAGCATAGTCAGTGATTGGTTTCATACTAGAACCCCAGTCACGATTGGTCTCCACAGCCTGGTTGGTGCCGAATGAAACATTACTTGCTTGATGACGAGCACCAAGTTGTGCAATGACTTTACCGTTAGAAACATCAACAATGGTAGAAGCAACTTGCAATTCATCATCTGGATAGGCAACGTATTCGTCTGTATTGTAAATATCCCACAGATGTTTTTGAGCTTCTTGGTCTACATTTGTGTAGACATCCATCCCAGTCGTGAGCAGGTTATAGCCTGTTTCTTCTTCAACTTGATTGATGACTTCCTTGAGGTAATTATCCATGTAAGCAGGGTAATTACTTGCTGATTTGAGACTTTGTAGTCCATCAGTAATTGGTGTGTTGACTGCTTTCTCATACTGTTCAGCAGAGATGTAGCCTTGATTTTTCATTTCAGATAAGACCAAGTTTCGGCGGTCTTGGGCTGCTTCTGAATGTGAATAGGGGTCATATTGGTTTGGTGCCTGAGGCATTCCAGCAAGCAAGGCTAACTGAGGTAAACTTAAATTATTGAGGTCTTTACCGTAGTAGTTTTGAGCTGCTGTCTGCATTCCATAGTTGCCATTAGACATGTAGACCTTATTTATATAGTAGGTCAAGATTTCTTGCTTAGTTGCTTTTTGTTCTAACTGAATCGCTAACCAAGCTTCCTGAGCCTTACGAGAAATAGTCTGGTCGGAAGTCGAGGTTGAAAAGTAAGTCAACTTAATCAACTGTTGGGTGAGAGTTGATCCACCTTGGAGGGAATTGCTTTGCAGATTGCGCAAGAAAGCTCCCAGGATACGGATGGTATCAATCCCCCTGTGGTCGAAGAAGCGATGGTCTTCGATAGAAACGATTGCTTTAACCAAATCTGTGGGAATATCATTAGCTTGGGCATTGACGCGGCGTTCAGAACCCAAGTCAGCAATGAGTTGATTTTTATTGTCGTAGATTTTACTAGAGGTTGTTGCAACTAGTTTGCTCTCGGATAGGTTAGGAGCCTTGCTAACGTAGTAGAAAAAAACTCCTCCGCCTAAGACAATGGATGCGATAACCAAGCTTAAGAAGCTAATGCTCAGATACTTGATTAGGCGCAGAATCGTTGGTTTGTTCATCTTGTTTTACCACCTAATAAATGTTCTTTGATAACATTGAGATAGGGAATTTGAGGGAAAGCACCAGCCTTGATTTCATATCCATATTCTCGAATATATCCAAGTGGCATTGATTTTTGTCCCTTATCTTGATGATAGAAGCGAATTAAATCGAATGCCGGCAATAAGTAGGTTTCTTGCTGAGAAGAAAAGTGAAGAAGGACAAAGCAGATTCCTTGTTGGGCAAGGACTTGTTCCATATGCTGAATCTGATGTGGATGGAAATTTTTCATCGGAATCGCACGTTTTTGTTTTGTTTCCTTGGCTTCAAAGTCGATGTAATATCCATTATAAACGCCAGAATAGTCCGTCGTTGAAGCTTGTCGAAAATAGGCTTCAACAATCTTAGCACGACTTCGCTGTGGATAGTCCACTCGTACAATTTGAATAGGGGTTGGTTTCTTGTGTATAACAGCCAAGCCCTGAGACAAATAGTAGTCGTTGGTAGCATTGATCATCTTTTCAAAAGACATTCCTCGATTTGCGAAATTTTTGGGTTGAGAAAGAGATGTTTGTCTTTTTTGTGATGAAAGTTTATGTGGATAGTTGACCATAATTCTCCTTATTGGTACAATAACATCACTCTATTATACCATAAATTTGCACAGAAAGGGTTAAAAATGGCTACAGCTTTGGTTTTAGGCTATTCTGCTTTTGATTTGGGTTTGTTTTCTGACAAGGATCCTCGTCTTAAATTGATTAAAAAAGCGATACGTAAAGATTTAGAGGCTATGGCAGCAGATGGGGTGTCTTGGCTTGTGTTTACAGGAAGTTTGGGTTTTGAATATTGGGTTTTAGAGGTTGCTCAGGAGATGAAGACAGAGTACGGTTTCCAGTTGGCCACCATTTTTGCTTTTGAAACCCATGGGGAAAATTGGAATGAAGGCAATCAGATGAAACTGAGTCGTTTTAAGCAGGTAGACTTTGTCAAATATGCTTATTCTCGCTATGAACACAAGGGGCAGTTAAGAGATTACCAGCAGTTTTTGCTGGAAAACACGACTAGTTCCTATCTTTTTTATGATGAAGAAAATGAAACGAAATTAGCTTATTTTTACCAAAAGATGAAAAATCAAGAGGACTATTTTATAAAGAGATTAACATTTGATCAATTAAATGAACTTGCTGAAAATTTTTCCGAAAATTGAAGCTTTGACCTTGATTTTTGTTTGCCTTTTTTTATATAATAATACTAGCAAGCGAGAATGGAGAGAGACATGGCAAGTATTATTTTTTCAGCGAAAGATATTTTTGAACAAGAGTTTGGACGTGAAGTCCGTGGCTATAGCAAGGTAGAAGTTGATGAGTTTTTAGATGATGTCATCAAGGACTATGAAACCTATGCTGCCTTGGTCAAATCACTTCGTCAGGAAATTGCGGATTTGAAGGAAGAATTAACTCGTAAACCGCAAGTGAGTTCGGCTCCAAGTCCTAGTCACCCAGATCCAATTGATGTGGCTGCTTCATCTTCTATGACGAATTTTGATATTTTGAAACGCTTGAATCGTCTTGAAAAAGAAGTATTCGGTAAACAAATTTTAGACAATACTGATTTGTAATTCAGGTCTTGTTACATGCAATTTTTGGATAATCGCGTGAGGAGAGTTGCTTCTCATGAGGAAAGTCCATGCTAGCACAGGCTGAGATGCCTGTAGTGTTTGTGCTAGGCGAAACCATAAGCCTAGGGACGAGAAATCGTTACGGCAGTTGAAATGGCTAAGTCCTTGGATAGGCCAGAGTAGGCTTGAAAGTGCCACAGTGACGGAGTCTTTCTGGAAACAGGGAGAGTGGAACGCGGTAAACCCCTCAAGCTAGCAACCCAAATTTTGGTCGGGGCATGGAGTACGCGGAAACGAACGTAGTATTCTGACTGCTATCAGCTAGAGCTGTTAGTGGTAGACAGATGATTATCGAAGGAAGTGGTCCTAGTCACTTCTGGAACAAAACATGGCTTATAGAAAATTGCATATAGGTTGGGGCTGAGAAATTTTCTCAACCTCATTTTTTAAAGTGGACATATAGAAAGGTCTTGCAAGACTGTAACATGAAAAAAGAATTTAATTTAATTGCAACTGTGGCAGCAGGGCTTGAAGCTGTTGTAGGACGAGAAGTACGAGAGCTGGGCTACGATTGTCAGGTTGAAAATGGACGTGTTCGTTTTCAAGGAGACGTGAGAGCTATTATCGAAACCAACCTCTGGCTTCGGGCAGCAGATCGTATCAAAATTATCGTAGGAACTTTCCCAGCTAAGACTTTTGAAGAGCTGTTTCAGGGAGTTTTCGCTTTAGATTGGGAAAATTATTTACCACTCGGAGCTAGGTTCCCAATTTCGAAAGCAAAATGTGTTAAATCTAAACTGCATAATGAACCCAGTGTTCAGGCTATTTCTAAGAAAGCTGTTGTCAAGAAATTGCAGAAACACTATGCTCGCCCAGAAGGTGTTCCTCTGATGGAGAATGGTCCAGAGTTTAAGATTGAGGTCTCTATTCTCAAAGATGTGGCAACTGTCATGATTGATACGACAGGCTCCAGTCTCTTTAAGCGTGGCTATCGTACCGAAAAAGGCGGCGCTCCTATCAAGGAAAACATGGCGGCAGCTATTTTACAACTTTCTAACTGGTATCCAGACAAGCCTTTGATTGATCCGACCTGTGGTTCGGGGACTTTCTGTATCGAGGCAGTCATGATTGCTCGAAAGATGGCACCAGGACTTCGTCGCTCTTTTGCTTTTGAGGAGTGGAACTGGGTCAGCGATCGCTTGATTCAAGAAGTGCGTACAGAAGCAGCTAAAAAAGTGGATCGTGAGCTGGAGCTGGATATCATGGGCTGTGATATCGATGCACGCATGGTGGAAATTGCTAAGGCCAATGCCCAGGCAGTTGGTGTTGCAGGAGACATTACTTTTAAGCAGATGCGCGTGCAGGATTTGCGTTCCGATAAAATCAATGGTGTGATTATTTCCAATCCGCCTTACGGGGAGCGTTTATCAGATGATGCAGGGGTGACCAAGCTCTATGCTGAGATGGGTCAAGTATTTGCACCACTGAAAACTTGGAGTAAGTTTATCCTAACTAGTGATGAAGCATTTGAAAGTAAGTATGGTAGTCAGGCGGATAAGAAACGTAAGTTATACAACGGAACCTTGAAAGTGGATCTGTATCAATATTTTGGTCAGCGTGTTAAACGCCAAGAGGTAAAATAGAAAGGGATACTCATGAGTAAGAAAAGACGGAATCGTCATAAAAAAGAAAACCAAGAATCGCGATTTGATTTTGATGAAGCAAAAGAGTTAACAGTTGGTCAAGCTATTCGTAAAAATGAAGAAGTGGAAGCAGGAGTCTTGCCTGAAGATTCCATTTTGGACAAGTATGTCAAGCAACACAAAGATGAAATCGAAGCAGATAAGTTTGCGACTCGCCAATACAAAAAGGAGGAGTTAGTCGAAACTCAGAGTCTGGATGATTTAATTCAAGAGATGCGTGAGGCTGTAGAAGAGTCAGAAGCTTCTTCGGAGGAAGTTCCATCTTCTGAAGACATCTTACCACCCTTGCCTCTGGACGATGAGGAGCAAGGCTTGGATTCTCTATTGCTAGAGGATGAAAATCCAACAGAAATGACTGAAGAAGTGGAAGAGGAGCAAAACCTTTCTCGTCTGGATCAAGAGGACTCAGAAAAGAAAAGTAAAAAAGGCTTTGTTTTGACCGCTTTGGCGCTTGTATCAGTGATTATCTGTGTCAGTGCTTACTATGTTTACCGTCAAGTGAATCGCTCGACCAAGGAAATTCAAACTTCTCAATCAGCTACAGCCAATCAATCAGATGTGGATGATTTTAATACACTTTATGACGCCTTCTACACAGATAGCAATAAAACGGCTTTGAAAAATAGCCAGTTTGATAAACTGAGTCAACTCAAGACCTTACTTGATAAGCTGGAAGGTAGTCGTGAACATACGCTTGCCAAATCGAAGTATGATAGTCTAGCAACGCAAATCAAGGCTATTCAAGATGTCAATGCTCAATTTGAAAAACCAGCTATTGTTGATGGTGTGTTGGACACTAACGCTAAAGCTAAATCGGATGCTAAATTTACAGATATTAAAACTGGCAATACGGAGCTTGATAAAGTGCTAGATAAGGCTATCAGCCTTGGTAAGAGCCAGCAAACAAGTACTTCTAGCTCAAGTTCAAGTGAAACTAGTAGCTCAAGCTCAAGTCAAGCCAGCTCAAATACGACTAGTGAGACAAGCCCAAGTAGTTCAAATGCTGCCTCAAATGAGACTAGAAGTTCTCGTAGCGAAGTCAATATGGGCGTATCAAGTGCAGGGGTTGCTGTTCAAAGAAGTGCTAGTCGTGTTGCCTATAATCAGTCTGCTATTGATGATAGTAACAACTCTGCTTGGGATTTTGCGGATGGTGTCTTGGAACAAATTCTAGCGACTTCACGTTCACGTGGCTATATCACTGGAGACCAATATATCCTTGAACGTGTCAATATCGTTAATGGCAATGGTTATTACAACCTCTACAAGCCAGATGGAACCTATCTCTTTACCCTTAACTGTAAGACAGGCTACTTTGTCGGAAATGGCGCTGGTCATGCGGATGACTTGGACTACTAAGCAGTCGTTACAAAATTCTTTCTTTTCAAAAGTAAAAATGATAAAATAAAACAAATCAAACAAGAGGAGTGTCAAATGACAAAAGCTAACTTTGGTGTCGTAGGTATGGCCGTAATGGGTCGTAACCTTGCCCTTAATATTGAATCTCGTGGTTACACAGTTGCTATTTACAACCGTAGTAAAGAAAAAACGGAAGATGTAATTGCTTGCCATCCTGAAAAGAACTTTGTACCAAGCTATGATGTTGAAAGTTTTGTAAACTCAATCGAAAAACCTCGCCGTATCATGCTGATGGTTCAAGCTGGACCTGGTACAGATGCTACTATCCAAGCCCTTCTTCCACACCTTGACAAAGGTGATATCTTGATTGACGGCGGAAACACTTTCTACAAAGACACCATCCGTCGTAATGAAGAATTGGCAAACTCAGGTATCAACTTTATCGGTACTGGGGTTTCTGGTGGTGAAAAAGGTGCCCTTGAAGGGCCGTCTATCATGCCTGGTGGACAAAAAGAAGCCTACGAATTGGTTGCAGATGTTCTTGAAGAAATTTCAGCTAAAGCACCAGAAGATGGCAAACCATGTGTGACTTACATCGGTCCTGATGGAGCTGGTCACTATGTGAAAATGGTTCACAACGGTATCGAGTATGGGGATATGCAATTGATCGCAGAAAGCTATGACTTGATGCAACACTTGCTTGGCCTTTCTGCAGAAGACATGGCTGAAATCTTTACTGAGTGGAACAAGGGTGAATTGGACAGCTACTTGATCGAAATCACAGCTGATATCTTGAGCCGTAAAGACGATGAAGGTCAAGACGGACCAATCGTAGACTACATCCTTGATGCCGCGGGTAACAAGGGAACTGGTAAATGGACTAGCCAATCATCACTTGACCTTGGTGTGCCATTGTCGCTAATTACTGAGTCAGTATTTGCTCGCTACATTTCAACTTACAAAGAAGAACGCGTGCATGCTAGCAAGGTTCTTCCAAAACCAGCTGCTTTCAAATTTGAAGGAGATAAGGCTGAGTTGATTGAAAAGATTCGTCAAGCCCTTTACTTCTCAAAAATCATTTCATATGCACAAGGTTTTGCGCAATTGCGTGTAGCTTCTAAAGAAAACAACTGGAACTTGCCATTTGCAGACATCGCCTCTATCTGGCGTGATGGCTGTATCATCCGTTCTCGTTTCTTGCAAAAGATTACAGATGCTTACAACCGTGATGCAGACCTTGCCAACCTTCTTTTGGATGAGTACTTCTTGGATGTTACTGCTAAGTACCAACAAGCAGTGCGTGACATCGTAGCTCTTGCTGTTCAAGCTGGTGTACCAGTCCCAACTTTCTCAGCAGCTATTACTTACTTTGATAGCTACCGTTCAGCTGACCTTCCAGCTAACTTGATCCAAGCGCAACGTGACTACTTTGGTGCCCACACTTACCAACGTAAAGACAAAGAAGGAACATTCCACTACTCTTGGTATGACGAAAAATAAGTAGGTCTGCCATGGGGAAACGGATTTTATTACTTGAGAAAGAACGAAATCTAGCTCACTTTTTAAGTTTGGAACTCCAAAAAGAGCAATACCGAGTTGATCAGGTTGAGGAGGGGCAAAAAGCCCTCTCCATGGCTCTTCAGACAGACTATGACTTGATTTTATTGAATGCTCATCTGGGGGATATGACAGCCCAGGATTTTGCAGATAAGCTGAGTCGAACTAAGCCAGCCTCAGTCATCATGATTTTAGATCATTGGGAAGACTTGCAAGAAGAGCTGGAAGTTGTTCAGCGTTTTGCAGTTTCATACATCTATAAGCCAGTCCTTATCGAAAATCTGGTAGCGCGTATTTCGGCGATCTTCCGAGGTCGGGACTTCATTGATCAACACTGCAGTCTGATGAAAGTTCCAAGGACCTACCGCAATCTTAGGATAGATGTTGAACATCACACGGTTTATCGTGGTGAAGAGATGATTGCTCTGACTCGCCGTGAGTATGACCTTTTGGCGACACTTATGGGAAGCAAGAAAGTTCTGACTCGTGAGCAGTTGTTGGAAAGTGTCTGGAAGTATGAAAGTGCGACCGAGACAAATATCGTAGATGTCTATATCCGTTATCTACGTAGCAAGCTTGATGTAAAAGGTCAAAAAAGCTACATTAAAACCGTGCGTGGTGTTGGTTACACCATGCAAGAATAGAAAAGCAGTTGCAGTTGTGTAACTGCTTTTTTCAAATGGAGAAAGGGATGTCTTTTCGTTTTTTTCTTTGTATAGTGGATTGAAACTAGAATGGTACACCACAACTGCTAAAACTTTTCTAGAAATTAATTTAACTTTCCTAATCGATTTGTTCACATCTTATTTCAATTTACTATATTGACAGGGACGAACAGATGTGTTACAATTTTTTTAGGAGGATAAAATAATGAAGAAAACATTTTATCGCAAATTCGGTATTTCAATTATTGCGGGTACTTTATTAGCTAGCCTGCTATCGACAGTCTCTGCTTTGACTGTTATTTCAAGTACAGGCGAGGAGTATGAGGTAAGTGAAACATTACAAGAGAGTCCAGGAACTAATAATTTTTCACTTCCCGATGTTTCACCGACTTATGGTCAATATTATACAAATCAGTCAGAAGTCATTATTGGTAAAAATGATTTAGTTAAGGTAAAAAATACTTTACAATATCCTTACTCTACATCAGCTTATGTAGAGTAAGAATTTCGTGGTGTGAAAAATGGTAAAGATGTAACTTATCGAGGGAGTGCCAATTTTATAAAGGATAATGTCCTTATTACTGCTGCTCATAATATTTATAAACATGAGTTTGGTAAAGATGCAGAAGAACTATATGTTACTCCTGCTCGTACTCCAAATAGTGTGCCGTTTGGTCGGATAAAAGTAAAAGAAGCTCGCTATTTAAAAGAATTTCGAAATACTGATCCAGATGAGCTTACTACCTATGACTTAGCAGTTTTAATTTTGGAAGAACCGATTGGCGCTCAATTGGGGACGTTAGGACTTCCCAATAATTTAGAAAATACTAAAAATCTAGATGTAACAGTTACGGGATATTCTGCTGTTAATAAGGATATTAAGCAGATGTATACTGATACAAAAACGATACTTCAAGATACAAATGATTTTTTATTCTATCAAGTAGATACTTTGCGTGGTGCAAGCGGTTCAGCAGTATATGATTCTACCAATAGGGTTGTCGGAGTTCATACCAATGGGAGTAAGGCAGAACAGATGAATTATGCTGTTAAGTTAAATGAGAAGGCTCTATCTTTCATCTACTCTGTTATTAAAGGGCATTCTATTGATGGATGGAAGTTGATTAGTGATACTTGGTATTATTATAAGAATAGTAATAAACAAACAGGTTGGCAAAGTATAAATGGCAAATGGTATTATCTTGAAACCTCTGGTTCAATGTCCACAGGTTGGAAATATGTACGAGGAAGATGGTATTATTTAGATAAGACCAATGGTGATATGAAGACTGGTTGGTATAAAGATGGTTCAACATGGTACTATTTAGATCCTACTAATGGAGACATGAAAACCGGTTGGATAAAAGTGGGAGGAAATTGGTATTATCTCAATTCAAGTGGTGCTATGGTTACAGGTAGTCAGACGATTGATGGTAAAGTTTATAACTTTGCTTCATCTGGTGAGTGGATTTAATATTGGAGGGTATATACATGAAACTTTTGAAAAAAATGATACAAGTTGGATTAGCAGCAATATTCTTTGGTTTTCTAGCTACAAATGTAGTATTTGCAGATGATTCTGAAGGATGGCATTTTGTCCAAGAAAACGGAAGAACCTACTACAAGAAGGGGGACCTCAAAGAAACGGACTGGCGAGTGATTGATGGTAAGTACTATTATTTTGATTCTTTATCTGGAGAGATGGTTGTCGGCTGGCAATATATACCTGCTCCATACGAAGGGGTTACGATTGGTTCTTCTCTAAGGAAAGATATTGCTTTTAGACCAGATTGGTTTTACTTTGGTCAAGATGGGGTACTACAAGAATTTGTTGGCAAGCAAGTGTTAGAAGCAAAAACTGCTACAAATACCAACAAACATCATGGGGAACAATATGATAGCCCAGCAGAGAAACGAGTCTATTATTTTGAAGATCAGCGTAGTTATCATACTTTAAAAACTGGTTGGGTTTATGATAATGGGGACTGGTATTATTTGCAGAAGGATGGTGGCTTTGATTCTCGCATCAACAGATTGCCTGTTGGGGAGATAGCACGTGGTTGGATCAAGGATTATCCTCTAACCTATGATGAAGAGAAGCTTAAAGCGGCTCCATGGTACTACCTAGATCCAGCAACTGGCATCATGCAAATAGGATGGCAATATCTAGGTAATAACTGGTACTACCTTCGTTCATCAGGAGCTATGGCAACTGGTTGGTATCAGGAAGGCTCAACTTGGTACTATTTAGATGCTGAAAATGGTGATATGAAAACGGGCTGGCAATACCTTGGTAACAAGTGGTACTATCTCCGTTCATCGGGAGCTATGACAACTGGTTGGTATCAAGATGGTTCAACTTGGTACTACCTAAATGCAGGTAATGGAGATATGAAGACAGGTTGGTTCCAGGTTAATGGCAAATGGTACTATGCTTATAGCTCAGGTGCTTTGGCAGTGAATACGACCGTAGATGGCTATTCTGTCAATTATAATGGCGAATGGGTTCGGTAATGACAGGGAGCTTATAATTATATTAGAACACTCGCTTAATCAAAGAAGTGACTTTGTTGTACTTGACCTGACGATTGGGGAGATTAAAAGCATGTGAAATCTACACATGCTTTTTCGTTAGTTATGAGTGTTGAACTTGACTAACCATTGACAAAAGATAAGAGCAATCAAAATAAGATACAAAAATATCAATGCTAACTGCACCGAAACGCTCGATGCTATGGATAGGGCTAATAGGGAGAGCAGGGACGGGGCGAGAATGTCCACTGTGCTCAGAGCAGAGCCCACCGTCCCCATCTTGTCACTGGGGATATAGGCAAAGACAGCTGCTTGTAGGCGAGGGCTGAGAATGCCGATAATCGTAGAACTGATGAAACTGGTCATGAAAATTACGATATAGGCTTGACAAAGGATACTAGTTATTAGAGCCAATAGGGAAATCTCACAGAAAACCAAGAGGTGCGTGAAACGGATATTTTTAAATAGATTACTGCTGGTCATATTGCCAAGGATAGCTCCACAAGAAATGATGATGGAGAGCAGGGCGAGGAGTTGCCCAATGCTCAGTTGTGCTAGTGTCTGTTGGATGAAGCGGAGGGCAATCAACCGAGGAGACACATCCAAGATGGCAATCATACTGGTCGTCAGAAACAGTAGTATGACGGTATCTTTTAACCTCAGGAACACAGTCAGCGACTGTTTAAGATGTTGAAAATATTTCTTAAAACTCAGTGCTGTATGTGACATTTCAATCCTTTTTTCAACCTCATACAAGGTATGTCGAATAACATACAGGCCCCAAAAGGCAATGACAAAAGTCAGAGTGTTGATAAGGGAAATAGTTTGAATACTCATAACATTGATAAGGAATGCACCAGCTAGATTGGCGACAATGCGGACAACCCTCATCAGAGACTGCCTGAACCCCATGGCATCATGCAGGTCGTCCTTAATTACACTGATGTAGAGGGCGTTCATCATGTAGGCAGACAGGTAGCTCAAGGTGTCAGAGATAAGGTTGATGATGACAATCATAATGACTGAAACTAATGAAAAGGGCGACAAGACGAGAAATACTGTCAAAATAGCGTAGAGCAGGATTTTGATTTTGGCAATCCAGAGTGCGTGTTTGACTCTATTTTCTTGAAAATCTCCTAGAATTCCGAGAAAGAGTTGCGATAGTAGGGGAACCACCTCTGAAATGGAAATCAGTAAAATCGCTAGCGGAGCGAAATTGTACTGAGCCACATAATTGATAATGGCGAGGTAGAAAATACTGTCGCCGAATGATGAAAAACAGCTGTTTAGCAGCAACTGTCTATATATGTTGTTTGTCCAAAATAATTTCATACATTTCTCCTTATTTCTGCACATCGAATGGGAATTTATTATTTAATAGACACCAATATACCCCCATGCTTCAAACAAATCTGCTTTACTCCTATCTCCTTGAAACATCAGTAAATCGTGATTATCTCGTTCAGAACATGCTAAAATTACCTGTTGGATTTTTTTCATCAGTAATTTGTTTTGATTGTAGACAGTGGTTTGTAGTAAGCTAGTTATTCCGTGGCAATATCCTGTCATCATTTTTAGATGATGGTTAAAAACAAATTATTGATATTTACTAATAATATCTTTGTTTCCGTCACAATCGTACATACAAAGATATAAGATTATTCCGGAAATTCCTTTGCACCAAGAAAGTTGTAAATTTCCTAAATTTTTAGTATTAGAAGTAACTTTTTCTAATAATTTTTTTAATTCAGTATGGAATGTATGGAGATCATTATAGAACATAGAAGGTTCTAAGACTTTAGAATAGGCAAATAAAGCCTATGCAATTCCACAATATCCATGAGCAAAGCTATAGTCTAAAATGCTTTCTTTGGCTGTATCTCTTTGTAGGAAATAATGCTCAATTTCCCCTATACTATTGTGGATGAAAATTTTAAGAGTATTGTCATTGGTAAATTGATAGTATTTTATTAATGACAATAGGACACCAGATTTTCTCAATGCAAAGTCTATTTCCTCTAGAGTATCATAATTCTCTATTAATTTCTTAGCGGTGACGTTTGCTAATTGTAGATAGTATTGATTTTTACTGATAGAAAATAAATGTAGGAGTAACCATAGATAGCCTGAATCACCAAATAGCAGCGAGTATTGATATTCATATGTGTGTGTCGTTCTAATTGTCACTGCTTTCTTGATGATAAAGAGTATTTTAGAATCCAGTTCTGGGGGGGCAATTTATTTAGAGGAAACAGTAGTCCAGCTATTCCGTGTTGGAATGATAAATTACTTACGAAATTTCCAAATTCTGTTGAAGAAGTGATCCTTCCTTCAGAATTTACAGTTTTATCTAGTAAAAATCGTAGAACACTATTACATTCCGTTTTGTAATCATATTTATGTTCCTCTATTTTTTTAATTTTGACTAAATTATTTGTTTGACTTAAATTTAGTAGGTATTGTAACCAAAATAGTTGCTCATCTGTGAGCTGACCTTGAGTATGTGATAGTTCTAGTAATTGAATAGGATCCTTTAGTTAGATTCGATCAATCCATAACATAACAACATTTTTAGGACAACTTGTCAAATATTAGTATATATTTTTACATCTTGAATTGTCAAATTAAGTGCATAACTTTCCCGTAGCATATGTACTGACCCCCAAAAGTTAGACAATTAATTTATTCAAAGGATTTAGTTCTGTACTGCACAGGACTAAGTCCTTTTAGTTTTACCTTAATTCGTTTATTGTTGTAGTAATCAATATAGTCTACAATAGCTTGTTCCAATTGCTTAAGCGACTGAAACGACTTCTCATAACCGTAAAACATTTCCGATTTTAAAATGCCAAAGAAAGATTCCATCATACCGTTGTCTTGGCTGTTTCCCTTGCGTAACATGGATGCTTGAGTTCCCTTACTCTCTAGGAACCGATGATAAGAATCGTGTTGGTATTGCCAGCCTTGGTCACTATGGAGAATCGTATTCTCATAGTGCTTCTCTGTGAATGCCTGTTCCAACATTGTTTTTACTTGTTCTAAGTTGGGTGAAGTTGAAAGATTATAGGCGATAATTTCACTATTAAAGCCATCTAAAACTGGTGATAAGTAAAGCTTTTGAGTACTTGCTGGAATGGCAAATTCTGTCACATCTGTGTAGCACTTTTCCATTGTTTTAGAGCCTTCAAATTGACGTTGAATGAGATTCTCTGCTTTCTTACCAACGTCTCCTTTATGAGAAGAATATTTTCGTTTCTGTCGCATTTTAGCTTGTAAATTGAGTACTTTCATCAAGCCTTGAACTCTTTTATGATTTACTAGATAACCACGATTTCTTAGTTCTAAATAAATCCGACGATAACCATAATTTCCCTTGTGTTCGATAAAGATGGATTGAATTTCAGCTTTAAGCTCTTGGTCCTTATCTGGTTTATCTAGCTGTTTCAAGTGATAGTAGTAGGTCGAACGAGCTAGTTTAATGGCTTTTAAAAGAAGATCTAACGAAAACTCAGTCATTAATTCTTGAACAATTTCTGTCTTTCTTCTTTCTCTTTTTCCTCCTTCAATCGGAGTTCTCTTAACTTTTTTAGGATGGCATTCTCCGCTCTCAGGTACTCATTTTCTGCTTGAAGACGTTCTAATTCTGTCCTCTCTTCAGGTCTCTTTTTTGGCTTACGTCCCATTTTAGGTACTCTCCCTCTTGTTTTCTCAACAATAGTATACCCGTTTTTCTTGTATTGTGCTAGCCAATTAAGAAGTATCGTACGACTTGGGAGGCCGTATTCAAGAGAAACTCTATCTTTAGTCCAGCCTTCATGTATGACTTTATCAATCATTTCTTGTTTTAAATCAGGAGAATAGTAACGATTTTTTCCTTTTTTGACGAACTCTATTCCGTAACGATTAATCAATTTAATCATATACCTAAGATTAGAATTATTTATCCCAAATTTATTTGAAAGCTTCTCTAAGCTATATCCTTGTTTTCTAAGTTCATAGATCTGAACTTTATCATCATAAGTTAATTTCATAATAAAAACACCCCAAAAGTTAGATTTTTTCTGTCTAACTTTTGGGGTGCAGTTCACCTAATATTATGCGTTTTTTCCTATTTTAAAGACTTTTATCCACCTATTATACAAAGTTAAATATCCATCACAGTTTACCATTAGCCTTCATTACTTAACCCATTCGCCATTATAGTTTAAGTAGTAACCACCTACTGTGGTATTAACAGCTAAAGCACCTGAACCATAGGCATAGTACCATTTACCATTGACTTGGAACCAGCCTGTCTTCATATCTCCATTACTTGCATTTAGGTAGTACCAAGTTGAACCATCTTTCACCCAACCAGTAGACATTGCACCTGATGAACGAAGGTAGTACCAACTGTTACCAACATAAGCCCAACCTGTCTTCATATCACCATTTTGAGCATCTAGATAATACCAAGTTGAACCATCTTTCACCCAACCAGTTGCCATAGCACCTGATGAACGGAGATAGTACCAGTTATTACCTAGATATTGCCATCCTGTTTGCATTGCAGCAGTTGTTGGATCAAGGTAGTACCAAGCTGAACCATCATTTATCCAACCTGCACGTCTTTCACCACCAATATAGTTTTCTCCATTAATTTCTGTTTTAGCTAGATAATACCAGTTAGACTGATCATAAAGCCAACCTGTCTCTAAAGAATGATTCTGATTAAAGTAATAGTTCGTGTAATAACGCTTCTCTTCTTTATCTTCTGAATCTTCACGTTTTTCCCCGTACTCTTTTCCAACACTGTCTTTTGTTTTAATCTCTAATGCTTTCCAGCCAACAAATTCTTGTAGTACCCCATCTTGTCCAAAATAGTACCACTTGTGTTGAAGGCCGATTTCATTAACTGGTTGGTTATCTAATAAATCATTACGATAACCTGTTCCAGGAATTTCTAAGTATTGCCATCCAACTACCATTTCTCCTTTATCACCAAAATAGTAAGTTTTTCCGTCTATTTTATGCCAATAGATTGCTTTATGAGCATCTTTTACATAATATTTTCTATTATCCTTATCAACAAATTGGCCACCTGTGGTATCCGCAAAAACAGTATTTGTAGCTAGCAAACCAAAGAAAAATGCTGTCAGTCCAACTTGCATAGTTTTTTTCAAAAGTTTCATTTATATGTCCTCCAATATTAAATCCACTCACCAGATGAAGCAAAATTATAAACTTTACCATCGATAGTTTGGCTACCTGTTACCATAGCTCCACTTGAGTTAAGATAATACCAGTTTCCTCCTACTTTTATCCAACCTGTTTTCATGTCTCCATTAGTAGGATCTAGATAGTACCATGTTGAACCATCTTTATACCAACCAGTCTTCATATCACCATTTTTATTATCTAAGTAATACCATCTGCCTCGTACATTTTTCCAACCTGTTGCCATTGAACCAGAGGTTCCCAAATAATACCATTTTCCATTTACTTTTTGCCAATCTGTAAGCATCTTACCAGAAGCATCTAGATAGTACCAAGTATCATCTATTTTCTGCCAACCCGTTTGTTTATCATGTTGTTTATAATAGTACCAACTGCCACTTAATTTTTTCCATCCTTCAAGAGAATATCCTTTAAGTACTGAATAAATAAATGATAAATTCTGTTCATTTAATTTTACTGCGCTATTAACTTGGTTAGCTTCATCTCCCAAAGTATGTACTCCGACTACACGGTGACTAGCATCATAAACAGCAGATCCACTTGATCCCCCCAAAGTATCAACTTGATAATTCAAAAAAGTACCATCATCACTTAAAACTTGTTTTTTATCTGTATACATTTGATGAATTCCAAAATCATATGATGGATATCCTGTAATCGTCACTGGTGTTCCAGCCAAATTTTTCTGACTATTTGGAAGCCCCAGTGTTCCCAATTTTGCGCCAACAGGCTCTTCTAGAATTAATAGAGCCAAGTCATATTTCGATGCATCTCTAGAATTTAAAGTTCTAAATTCTTTCAAATAACGAACTTCCTTAACCTTGATTTTTCCAAATGGTTCCTGATCTGGACTAGCTGCTGGAAGTACATAAATAGCATCCGCTTCTTTTCCATATTTATGACTGTAGAAGTTATGAGCTGCTGTAATTAAAACATTATCTTTAATAAAATTCGCGCTTCCTCTTCCTTCTATATTCGTTCCATTGGCTACACCATTGTACTCAGACAAAACCATAGCTGAAGTTGAATACGGATATTGTAGAGTATTATCAATTTTAACCAAATCATCATTACCGATAATTACTTCTGATTGATTTTGGTAATATGAACCATATGTTGGCGAAATCTCAGGAAGTGAAAAATTATTAGTTTCTGGACTTTCCTGTAATGTTTCACTCACCTCATATTCTTCACCTGTACTAGAAATAACAGTCAAAGCAGATACTGTCGACAACTGGCTAGCCAATAAAGTACTCGCAATAATTGAAATACCCAATTTTTTATAAAACGTTTTCTTCATTATTTTTATCCTCCTAATGTGATTATAGCATACTATTCTAAATTTCTCAATCTACTATAGAATCAAGAAATCTATCACCTTCTGTAAATACCCTCCATTATCACATAAACAGGTAAACTTTTCAATTAATGACTGCGCTTTTCAATCACGATAGAGGTACTTGCTTGCTTCTTTGATACTAAGTTCAGCCATTCTTCCCTTGTTTTTCTCAATAAAGCATGTTACTCAAGTTGGATTCGTTTTGGAGTAGTCTCGCAGAGTCCAGCCAATGGCTTTATTGGTAAAAAATTCTGTTTGGTTCAAGTTATGAAGGAGAATCTTTTCCATTAATTGAGTATTGGTCTTCTCTTTTCTTAATAACTGGTGGTCAATAGCGACGCGTCTCAACCAGATATTGTCTGACAGGCTCCATTGGAGGATTATTTTTTCCAGTTCCTGCTTCTCATACACCAAACTCCCTACTACTCGATCTAGGATATCCACCGTATCCCACCAAGACTTGGTAACAACCAACTGCTCTAGCTTAGGCAAATCGCTGTCCTTTAAATAAGACTGCATTGCTTTCAAATAGTTAGCAGCCACATACTGGTATTCTCTAGATTCTTTTTCCCAGCAAGTATCTGCAAAATCCCAATCGATAATCTTTGTTTTTTCGCTTCTGGAAAATATTTTTATAGAGTTTATTTCTTTCAGGCACCGCAATACCTAGAAAAGAAAATTGATGGCGCATATGGGCTTCCATGGGTCTTGCTTTTTAGAGTCTTTTGCTGCTTCTAGCTCCTCAAGTAAATCTGCTAAACTCATCTAAAACTCTTCATGCCCCACCAAATGGTGCTGAAAGGCATAGACAGCCGCCTGGGTGCGATCGCTGACTTCAAGTTTGGCAAGGATATTGGACACATGGGTCTTGACCGTCTTGAGAGAGATAAAAAGTTCATCAGCGATACGCTGATTTTCGTAGCCCTTGGCGATGAGTTGGAGAACATCTTGCTCACGCGCAGTCAGGTCCTCATGTAGTTCTATGTGATTGCGGTGGTATTCGACTTTTTTGCTGACCTCTTGCTCAATGGCCAACTCCCCAGCAGCCACCTTACGGACAGCATGGAGCAGTTCGTCGGCACTAGAAGTCTTGAGCATATAGCCACGAGCACCTGCATCTAAGACAGGCATGATTTTTTCATTGTCCAAGTAAGAAGTCACAATTAAAATCTTGGCTTCAGGCCATTCTTTAAGGATGGCCAAGGTCGCGTCAATTCCATTCATCTCAGGCATGACAATATCCATGACAATGACATTCGGACGCAATTTCAAGGCCAAGTCAATACCTTGAGACCCGTTTGCCGCCTCGCCCACAACTTCTACATCATCTTGGAGATCAAAGTAGCTTTTCAAGCCCAATCGGACCATTTCATGGTCATCTACTAGTAAAATTTTCATCTTTACTCCTTTATCATTCCTTATCTAACAGGGGAATACGGATATCAACTGCCAGTCCTTGCTTGGGAGCTGTCAAGAGTTGAACTGTTCCAGCCATATCTTCAACCCTCTCTTTGATATTTCGCAGTCCATAACTCAAGTCGTCTAAGTTCCCTAACTGGAAACCAATCCCATTGTCCACCACCTTCAGCTGCAATTCAAAGTCTGTCTGATAGAGATAGACATCCAAACAAGAGGCCTGGGCATGGCGGAGGGTATTGCTAATCAACTCCTGCAAAATGCGGAAGATATGCTCCTCAATCTTCTTGGGCAATTTCGTCATATTCTGCTTGAGACTAACCTTGAGATCACTCTTGTCCTCAAGCTCTTTTAGGAGAATTTGAATCCCTTCTATCAAGCTCTTCTGCTCCAGTTCAATTGGTCGCAAGTGCAGGAGCAAGACTCTCAAGTCCTTCTGGGCAGTTTCTAAAATAGCTGTGACACTCTGCAACTGGATCTGCATCTTTTCTCTATCCAATTTCAAAGCCTGCTGACTGACGCCTGATAAAATCATGTGAGCCGCAAACAACTCCTGACTGACTGTATCGTGCAAATCCCGAGCAATCCGCTTTCGTTCCTTCTCGATGATTTCCTCTTCCTGAGCAAGGCTGTGATTTTCAGCCTTTTGAAGCGCTTCTGTCAAGAGGTTAAGTTTGCCAGATAAGGACTTAAAACTAGCATCCAAATCTGGATCTACAACCTGAACCACTTCTTTCCCTGCCAACAAACGCTTGAGATTAGCCTGCATTTTTCTTAGAGAAAGCTCTTCCACACCTCTCCAAAACAGGGATAAGAGAAAGGTCATGGACATGCTGAATACCAACAATAAAAAGATAAATTTTTCTGTTTTTTCGACATCGTGCAAGAAAATAGACCAGTCAAAGTCAAGGATTTCCAGCAAGCTGTGGGAGAAAAAAAAGACAAAGAGGACAGAGGTGATGGCAATGATTACATAAGCTTGTTTTTTCATCCTCTGACCACCTCCACATCCCCAATCATAGTGGTCAAGAAAATCTTGACACTCTTGTTACTCTTGAGATAGTCTTTAGTTTCTTGATGATAGTGTTCATTGCGGAGGGCTCGCTTGGGCTGATTGAAAAAAGTCAAATCCCCATAGAGACAATTAACGCTGAGACTGACTTCCACATCTACAGGTACGATGATTTTGGTCGTGCCTATCATCTTTCTGAGGATAATGACATTGTCATGATTGGTTAGGATAACCCTCTCCAGATGAATGGTGTCCTTGCCCATGAGGCGAAAAAGATTGATATCATCAAACTGGCAAGTTTGGTAACTTGAAAAATGATGGAGATTTCCAAACCAACGATTTTTCTCCTTCTTAAGCGTCACTACCTCTTCAAACACCAAATTGGTCTGCTCCTTTTCCTGGTTCATCATCGGGTAAAGAAGAAAGAGACTGTATATAACCGCAACAAAAATAGCTAGAATCACAAAGGGATTGAGCATAACGATGAAAAAGAAGAGAATGGTTGCCACCACCAACAGAAGATTATTTCCCTCTTTACCAGTGTAATAGCGAATCAAAAGCAGAAAGAGGAATAGAATCAGTAGAAAACGCGAAAAATGCTCTGAAACCATCAAAATCAGAGCTCCCGTCAACAGACAGGCTTCGATAAATAAAAAGATTTTAAATTTTCTCATAGGTTCATCCTCTCCCTTCTATTTTATCACAATTCAAAAAAGTTACCTCGGTCTGAAGATGGAAAAAAGGCGGTGGTTACGCCTTTTTCATCTGATCTTTTGCTTCTTTTAATTTTCCATAAAGAATGTAATCTACGCTTTGCAAATCTGCTATGGTAGCACAATTAAGAGCACACATAATCAAACGCAGATCGTCTTTCCAGCCTTGAACAATACCAATCACTTCTTCAACTGAGTAGGTTTCAACCAATTCCAGAACTGTTCGAGACAGTCCCACGGCTTTGGCACCAAAGACCAAGCACTTAATCATATCAAGCGGATTCCGAACCCCTCCACTGACCAAGAGTTCGACCTTGTCTTTCCAGTCTTGGGCATTGAGAAGGGCCTGCATGGTAGACTGGCCCCATTGATTGAGATAATCACGCTGACCACTGCGACGGTTTTCAATATAGGCAAAGCTGGTGCCACCACGACCCGAAAGGTCCACTGTCCGAACCCCTAGTTCATAGGCTCTTTCGATGGCCTTGGCATCCATCCCAAAGCCCACTTCCTTGAGAACAATAGGGACAGGGATTTGTTTGCTG
Organism: Streptococcus sp. 10824; assembly: GCF_013276595.1. Classification (NCBI taxonomy): domain Bacteria; kingdom Bacillati; phylum Bacillota; class Bacilli; order Lactobacillales; family Streptococcaceae; genus Streptococcus; species Streptococcus sp. 10824. The sequence continues at coordinate 3,715 of NZ_VMLH01000016.1, read as the reverse complement.
TAGTCTGCTAGATGCGATTGCCAGCTTCTAAACTTCCTTTCTCCCTCGGGCATGAGTAATTCCTGCATGACATTAACATGCACTTGCAAGAGAAGAGGATTCATCTCTTCTACAGTCTGGAGTCCTAACTCGACAGGCTTGTCCAACCCAATATTAGTTCCAAGAAGGAGATTGGGATGGCTAGATTTGACAGAAAAAGAGTCATCTGTTGGATCTTTGAGGGCTGCGCTATAAGAACCCGTTACAAATAAAATACCACAGACTTCCGCCACTTGAGCCAGCTTTTGATTGATTTCTCTTCCCTTATCGCTTCCACCCGTCATAGCATTGATATAAAAAGGAAAGTCCCACTTTCGACCAGCAAATTCTGTCGAAAGATTGACCTCATCCAGATCGTAAAGAGGCAAGGAAGAATGAATCAGCTCCACCTCATCAAAGCTATTATAAGAACTTTTCTGCTCAAGGGCATAGCGGATATGCTCGTCCTTACGATTTGTCGTCATGTCCTATCCTTTCTTGGTATAAGAGATCAATCCCTAGATCGGCCCAACGGTTTTTTAGGGTTTCAGTTGATTGCGCATCAAAACTCAAGGCAATACCACAGTCACCACCACCAGCGCCACTACTCTTGGCAACAGCTTGCAAATCTTGACTAGCTTCTTTCAACTGTCTGAGCGAAGGCGTGTAAATATCTGCGCTCAAGCTTTCTAAGAGCTTACTGGCTACTTCTACTTGCTCGATAACTTTTTCATCTTTCCCCTGCTCCAAGGCTTCTACCAAAGTAGCCACTGTTTCTTTTGAGGAAGTTAAAAAATTCTGATTGATATTTTGCTTGATTTGCTGGACCATGTGACTTGATACAGCCACTTCCTTGGTCCATCCCACTAGGAAATCACATTCTAAAGTTGGTTTCACTTGCAAAATTAAAAAGCCCCAATCACGCTCCAGAACTGTCGCCAATTTTTCTTCTCCCAACCAAGCTGCTACCTTCCGGCGATCAAATGACTGGTAAAGAACCAATTCCTCTGCCACAATACAGGCAAGGTCCCCCATAGAACCATTGTCTCCTCGCTTGAGCAAGACCGCGCTAGCCAGCTTGAACAAGAGCTCCTGATCCACTGAAACATCATACAGATCCAGTAAAGCCTTGACAACCAAGACAACGACGCTGCCACTAGAACCTAAACCAAACTTTTTCCCTTCCCGTTCCATTTTTCCTCGGATTTCCAAAGAAAAAGGTCGCAAGGTCTGCCCACGATAAACGAGGAAATCTTCCACTAAAGCAATCGTTTCTTGAATTAAGCTGTAGGCAGGATTTGGTGTCAAATCCACTGCGAAATCAAACAGATCCGAATATATACGATAACTATCTGAAAAAGCAATCTCGCCTCTCATATAGATGGGAATAGCCTTTATCAAGGATAACTGCCCTGGCTCTAAAATAGCATATTCGCCTGCCCAATAGAGCTTTCCGCAAGTTTTAACAGCAATCATCTTGGCTCAAATCCTTTGTTTTTGACACAATCAAGCGATAACGTTGACCGAAGATTTCTGATAAATGCTCCAAGTCTTTCTCCTGACAGAGGACCTTGACATTGGGACCAGCATCCATAGTAAAGTAACAAGCCTCTCCTTGCTCACGGAGCTGGCGGACAAAGTCCATGGCTTCATAGCTTGCATCCGTCAGATAAGAAAAGGATGGTGATGCAGTTTTGGTCGTAGCGTGCATAGCAAGGGCATTTTTTTCAGTCAATTCCCCAACCTTGGCAAAATCATTTTCCTTGAGATAAACCAGCATATCCTGATAATCCTTCTCAGACTGACGCACCCAGTCGTCAAAGGTCGTCGAGGTTTCCACACAAAGTTTCATCCCGTCACGACTAGAGATTGGTTTTTTCTTGTCCTCTAGCACCAACATAATCATAGCTAGCTTCAAGTCTGTCTCTACAGGGTAAATTTCCCCACTATCCTTGTCCCAGGCACCGAGTGGTCCATAAAAACTCCGAGAAGAAGAGCCTGAGGCAAACTTCGCCTCCTGTGCCAACTGACTTCTATCCAATCCAAGCTTGAAATAAGCATTGCAAGCTTTGACCAGGGCGGACAAACCACTAGAACTTGAGGACAGACCCGCCGCGGTAGGCATATTGTTCTGAGTATCAATTCGAATAAAGCCCTCACCAGCTGGACGGTAACGGTCAATAATCTTACTCACCTTAGCATGCTCCGCCTCATTTTGTAGCTGACCATTGATATAAAAGGCATCAGAAGTCGTATCCGTCGGTAAAGACGATAAGGTCGTCTCTGTGTACATATTTTCCAAAGTCAGAGAAATACTGCTAGTAGCAGGCACCATCTCTTTTTCTTTTTTCTTTCCCCAATATTTGATAATAGCAATATTGGCATAGGAACGTACTGTTACAGGCTCTCTATCCATGTCTGAACAGCTCCTTTCTCTTCTAATCTTTCTGCTAATTCTTGTGCGTGTGTCAAATTATCTGCCAAGGCTATAATACAGCCTCCTAGCCCACCACCGCTCATCTTGGCACCCAGAGCACCATGGCTAAGAGCCGTTTCAACCAGATGGTCTGCCTCAGGGCTACTGACCCCAATTTCTTTTAAATGTAAATGCGCTTGACTGAGGATTTGTCCCAGTTCTTCAGCATCTTTTTGTGAAATCGCATCCTCTGCCTGCTGGGTCAATTCTCCCAAGGCATGCAAAAATGGTAGGGCATCCTTGCCCTTATTTTGAACCACTTGGATGGCTTCACGAGTATGACCATAAACACCCGTATCGGCAATCACCAAATAGGCGGATAAATCCATCTCAAGTTCTGTAAATCCTACGTTCTTGATAAAGCGAATAGGTTGGTCACTGAGACAGGTCTTAGCATCCAAACCACTAGGATTCATATGGGCAATCATTTCAGCTCGATTGACCAAGATTTCTAGTACATCATGAGGCAGATCGGCCTGATAGTAGTCAAATACCGCACGAATGGCCGCTATGCTGATAGCCGCTGACGAACCCATCCCCCGTTTCTCAGGGATAGCCGAGTCAATCTCACAACGAATGCAGGCTTCTGTGATATCCAAATACTCCAGTGAGGCATAAACCGCCATGGACAAGGTATCCTCCTCATAAAGGCGCCAAGGACTCTCTGCAGGAACTACCTTACAGGTCACCTCCACCTCCAAAAGAGGCAGGGAAATGGCAGGATAACCGTAAACGACCGCATGTTCCCCTATTAAAATTATCTTACTATGTGCCTGACCGACACCAACTTTTTTTGTCATTTTTTCCTTTTACTAGACGAAAAACGTCTTATTTTTCATACAAGTATTAATTCTTTCCTATCTATTTTATTATATTTTCACAAAAAAAGCGATTGTTTCCATTCACAATCGCTTCTTTCATTATTGAACCCATTCGCCATTATAGTTGACAGAATAGCCATTTACAGTCGTATTCACTGCCAAGGCACCTGAGCTATAAGCGCGTAGTACCATCTGCCATTGACCTGGAACCAACCTGTCGTCATAGAACGACGAAAGAAACTCCATACCGTTAAGTAAAGAGGAAAGTCGTGAGGGAGCATGCGCCATTGACAACCTGTTTTAGTGACGTACAAAGTCTCATTAACAAGTACTCGTTTCGGCCATTTATAGGTGCGGTGTTTGGAGAAATAGGGTTCAATCTCCCAAGAGGCATAGGGGT
>NZ_VMLH01000157.1:0-852 GCF_013276595.1 Streptococcus sp. 10824 | reverse complement strand
TCGCTCCAATCTCTTTTAGATCTCCCTGACAGTCAGGGAAAATGCAATCCTCTAAGCGATGATGGAGTTCTTCTGAATCGAATTGGGCAAGAAGAGCTTGACGTTTCCCTTTAGCTTTCTTACGTTTATAGGTGATTTCTTCTCTTTCAACTGGGAACCTCTCCATCTTCATCAGATGAAACTTCCTCCTCAAAAAGGCTGACTTGTCCAGATGGACAAACACTTTTCTCAGAGGATTTTCCATAGAGCTTTTGCGTTAGATAAGCCACTTGTTCACGAAGAAGGGCAAGTTCATTGGTGAGACTATCAATTGTAGCACTCTGTTGTTGAATGATTTTTAATAAGTCTTTCATCGTCTTCCCCTCCTTGTTTTCTAACTTTATTATACTAAAAAGAAAGGCATCATTTCAATAGAAATCACGACTTTCTGATGAATTTATTTGGGGAGTGATAGAAAAGCCCTTCATCAGCCAGTCTACTTGTTCTGGTGTGAGAGCTTTAACATCCTTTTCTGTACTTGGCCAAGTCAACTTACCGTTCTCAAAGCGTTTATATAGTAGCCAAAATCCTTGACCATCCCAGTAAAGGGCTTTAAAGCGGTCTTTACGTCCACCACAAAAGAGAAAAACTTGACCGGAGAAAGGATCCAATTCAAAGTGGGTTTTAATGAGATAAGCCAGTGAATCAATTCCTTGTCTCATATCCGTTTTCCCACATACGAGGTGAACTTGACCTAAATCGCTTAGTTGAATCATCATAGTACACTACCTTTCCTCCGATAACTATTTTTATCTAGTATACCGGAAGTTGGGGAATTAGGATAGATACGATACCTTGTTATGACGCGCTTAC
>NZ_VMLH01000156.1:0-3814 GCF_013276595.1 Streptococcus sp. 10824 | reverse complement strand
ACTGGCTTGAAGCCATAATCCAAATTTTAACCGTATGGAATTCCATACGGTTAGAAATGAACCTGGTAGGCTTGTAATGACTTCTAAACAATGGATAGAAAGAATGAACGCCATCGGTATCACTTCAAAAGCTGGACGCTACGGTGGAACATATGCCCACTCTGACATAGCCTTTGAGTTTGCTTCTTGGATTTCTCCAGAGTTCAAACTCTACATCATTCAAGACTATCAACGGCTTAAACAAGAAGAGGCCTATAGAAATCAGTTAGATTGGCAAGTGAACCGCTATATTTCAAAACTCAATTACACAATACAAACTGATGCAATTAAAGAAAATATTGTCCCAACACTCCAGCCGTCTCAAATATCATACGCTTACTCCTCTGAAGCTGACTTGGTTAATGTTGCCTTGTTCGGTATGACTGCCAAAGAATACAAGAAAGCTTTCCCAGAAAAAGACGGCAATCAGCGAGATAATGCCACTATTGAACAGTTATTAGTTCTTAATAATTTACAAAGTCTTAACGCTGAAATGATAAAACAAGGGCTATCACAAAGCAACCGCCTAACTGAACTCAATAGAATCGCCAAAGAACAGTTAGAGGTACTTTACAAAAACAATCAAAAAGCTCTGGACAATCTAAAGCGCCTAGCCGATAAATAGCCCCATATCCGCCTTATTTGCTACTCTGGTATTATTTACCGACTGACTCTCTAAAATCGAATACAGGGCAAACTATGAAGCCCTAGCATGATTTAAACCACAATCTAAAACCTTTTTAATAATAGCTTGCCTGCTGATGTATTTTAGAAAGGTTTATCATCATGAAAATAACTGAAGTTATAAAAAAAAGACGGTAGCAAAGTCTATCGTGCTAATGTATATCTAGGAGTTGACCAGGTAACAGGAAAGAAAGTTAAAACTAAGGTAACAGGACGGACACAAAAAGAAGTTAAGCAGAAAGCTACTCAAGAGAAGATTGCTTTTCAAAAAGCAGGATCCACTAGACAAAAGGCTAGCACCATAAAAAACTATCAAGAATTAGCCAATCTCTGGTTAGAAAGTTATAAGAATACGGTTAAGCCAAACACTCAAGGCAATGTTAGAAAGTTAATTGATAATCATATATTGCCTATTTTTGGGGCTTACAAGCTCGATAAGCTCACTACTCCACTTATCCAGTCTATTATCAACGAACTTGCTGACAAGACTAATAGAGGGGAAAAAGGGGCTTTTCTACATTATGACAAGATACACGCTTTAAACAAACGTATCTTACAGTATGGCGTAACCATGCAGGCTATACCGTCCAATCCTGCGCGTGATGTTGTTTTACCTCGTAACACTCAGAAAGCAAAGCGGAAAAAAGTAAAACACTTTGAAAATCAAGAACTAAAAAAGTTTCTTGGTTATCTCGATAATTTAGATAGCGATAGATATCGTTACTACTATGAGACAACGCTCTATAAGTTCCTATTGGCTACTGGTTGCCGTATCAATGAAGCTTTAGCTCTTTCCTGGTCTGATATAGATTTAGATAATGCCGTGGTACATGTTACCAAAACACTAAATCGTGATTTAGAAATTAATAGCCCAAAATCTAAGGCTAGTTATCGGGATATAGATATAGATCAAGCGACTGTTAGCATGTTAAAACAGTACAAACTACGCCAAGCTAAAGAGGCTTGGAAGATAGGGCAACGTGAAAGCGTGGTATTTTCTGATTTCATTCATGACTATCCTAGCAGTTCAAGACTTAAAAGAAGATTGCAAACACATTTTAAGCGTGCTGATGTTCCTAACATTGGATTTCACGGATTCCGTCACACTCACGCTAGTCTCTTGCTTAACTCTGGAATACCATACAAAGAACTCCAGTACCGCCTAGGTCATTCCACTTTATCAATGACCATGGATATATATAGCCACCTCTCAAAAGAGAACGCAAAAAAAGCAGTATCATTCTACGAAACTGCACTAAAAGCACTATAGGGGGAGCAAAAAGGGGAGCAAATTTAAAAATCAACATTTCAAGACAAAGTAAAAATCCAATAGCAACAGGATTTTTGTTAGATTTATTTTGAAAAAGGCCGATTTTGTAGTATAATAGTACGGTGTGAAAAAATCTGAAAAATGAGAAAGGATAAGGGATATGAAACAAGTTTTTCTCTCTACAACAACTGAATTTAAAGAGATCGATACGCTTGAACCGGGTACTTGGATCAATCTCGTCAATCCGACTCAAAATGAATCACTGGAAATCGCTAACGCCTTCGATATTGATATTGCGGACCTTCGAGCACCGCTCGATGCGGAAGAAATGTCTCGTATTACCATTGAAGACGAGTACACCCTGATTATCGTTGACGTGCCGGTCACAGAGGAAAGAAATAACCGCACCTACTACGTAACCATACCGCTTGGTATTATCATCACTGAGGAAACCATTATCACTACGTGTTTGGAACCACTACCTGTCCTTGATGTCTTTATCAACCGTCGTTTGCGTAATTTCTATACCTTCATGCGCTCACGTTTTATCTTCCAGATTCTCTATCGCAATGCAGAACTTTACCTAACAGCCCTTCGTTCGATTGACCGTAAGAGTGAACAAATCGAAAGTCAACTGCATCAATCAACTCGTAATGAAGAATTGATTGAGCTCATGGAATTGGAAAAAACTATCGTCTATTTCAAAGCCTCCCTCAAAACAAATGAGCGCGTGATTAAGAAATTGACCAGTTCAACCAGCAATATCAAGAAATACCTTGAGGACGAAGACCTGCTTGAAGACACCCTGATTGAAACCCAACAGGCCATCGAGATGGCAGACATTTATGGAAACGTCTTGCATTCTATGACAGAGACCTTCGCCTCTATCATTTCTAACAACCAGAACAACATCATGAAAACCTTGGCTCTTGTGACCATCGTCATGTCCATCCCAACCATGGTCTTTTCTGCCTACGGGATGAACTTTAAGGATAATGAAATCCCCCTAAACGGAGAGCCAAATGCCTTCTGGTTAATCGTCTTTATCGCCTTTGCTATGAGTGTCTCGCTCACTCTCTATCTCATCCATAAAAAATGGTTCTAAGAGGAGTTCCTATGTCTCAGATTGATCTACAAAAATTAACTAAGAAAAACCAAGAGTTTGTCCACATTGCTACCCAACAATTCATCAAAGATGGGAAAACAGACGCTGAAATCCAGACTATTTTTGAGGAAGTCATTCCCCAAATCCTTGAGGAGCAATCTAAAGGTACAACTGCCCGTTCCCTATACGGCGCACCAACTCATTGGGCTCATAGCTTCACTGTCAAAGAGCAGTACGAAAAAGAGCATCCAAAAGAAAATGATGATCCAAAACTCATGATTATGGACTCAGCTCTTTTCATCACTAGCCTCTTTGCCCTTGTCAGCGCCCTCACAACCTTCTTTGCGGCAGATCAAGCTTTCGGCTATGGATTGATTACTCTTCTATTAGTTGGACTGGTTGGTGGATTTGCCTTCTACTTGATGTACTACTTTGTTTACCAATACTATGGACCAGATATGGATCGCAGTCAACGTCCACCTTTCTGGAAATCTGTACTAGTTATCCTAGCTTCTATGTTCCTTTGGTTGCTTGTCTTCTTTGCAACAAGCTTCCTACCAGCTAGCCTTAACCCAGTACTGGATCCATTGCCACTAGCTATTATTGGAGCAGCCCTCCTAGCCCTTCGCTTCTATCTCAAGAAACGCTTGAATATCCGTAGTGCAAGTGCAGGACCAACACGCTATCAAGAATAAGAAAGTCATAACCACCCGTGA
>NZ_VMLH01000155.1:0-415 GCF_013276595.1 Streptococcus sp. 10824 | reverse complement strand
CCAAATATCATAAACGTCTACAGATTATTTATTTTCGCTCAAAAGAAAAGAGTTATAAGGAAATCATGGATCTGCTAGATTGCAATAAAACAACTGTTTGGAGGAATTTGAAAAAATATAAGGAGTTTGGTTTAGAAGCGCTTCTTCAAGAGACCCGTGGTGGACGTCATAGAGAATATATGACTTACGAAGAAGAACAAGCATTTCTAAAACGTCATATAGAAGCTGCTCAGGCTGGGGAATTTGTAACTGTCAATCAGTTATTTGAAGCCTATCAAAAAGAGATTGGTCGCACTTCCACACGTGATGGTTTCTATTATCTCCTGAAACGACATGGTTGGCGAACGGTCACTCCTCGACCTGAGCATCCCAAGAAGGCAGACGCTCAGACAATTGAGACGTCTAAAAATAAAAT
>NZ_VMLH01000154.1:0-4227 GCF_013276595.1 Streptococcus sp. 10824 | reverse complement strand
TCTAGTCTGGAGATTTTTCAATATACTTCGTTATTGGGCGGTTACGGTGCAACCAAGACACTTCCGAGTAACACCGAACCAACAATACATTTTATTTTCCGAATGGAAAATTTATCTTTTTAATAATGACAATTCTAATTCTCTACATTCACTTTTTATTTCCTAATAGTAAACACTATTTTTTATTCTCAAAAATTGAACTTCTAAAATCATCAGTTTGGTCAAGATAAGCTTTAAAGATTGCTCTCTTCAACTTATGAACTGAACTGTCAAATTCTGGTTTGTAATTACTCCAAGAATATCTATCCTCATATGCATCCTTTCGAACAGCTTCATCCATTAATCGCTGCAACTCTGTGACACTACTTATGGTTTTCGTAGAAAAACTAGTCCAAGGTTTTGTTGGATCATTAAAAGTAACTTTATTCAGTCTATCAAATTGAGCTACACGTTCATTATACATAGCTTGCTTGAATTGTGTCCAAGTTTTATATTGACCATTAAATACTTTTCGAAGGACAAGTTCATCTGTAACTAATCCTCGGTCTTTACCATAAATAGTTATTTTTTTACCATTTTGTTTAGCAACTTCTTCGTATTGATTTGAGATATAAGGTACCATACCATCTTTAAAGCCTTTAGCAGCTAATAGTTCATAGGCCATACGACGTCCTATTAGGTCACCTGGCGTTCCGTCATCATTACTTAATGCTGCATAAATCGGTGCAAATAGTTTGATAGTATAGTAACCATTTCTTTCGTATTTCCCTGAAGTATATTCCCTAGACGAAATAATATTATTATCAATCAAATCATTGAATGAACGTAGTTTTTCAGCTTCTTCTACTGTCAAATCTTTGACTACATTTGTTGCGTAAACCTTATTTCCATCTGCTGGATCTTTCAGAAACTTATTCTCAATTTTTCTGAGAGCTTTCGTTTTTTGATAATTGGTAAGGTTCTCTGTAATAGATTTTCCTTCGAGATATTCCAACATGTAAACGACATCGAACATATTGTGGACGTAGTTCTGAAGATCTGTTGCGTCTTTAAATCTCGTGGTTGGATCAAGTACTTGTAATCGTTGTCCTTCTGTACTATCAGATTTTGAATGTTTCAAAATCGAGTTGATGGTGATGGTTGCGTCATTTGGATGGTCTGGCGCTTGTAATAAGCCTTTGGCGAAGAACTCTGGTCCCAAACCACTTCTTCGACCATATCCTCCAAGATAAATGTCCTGATCTGAATCATGAGTCATTTCATGCGTATAAGTAATGGCGCCGTCCTTGTCTAACATACGATAACCCATATAATAAACGGCATCACCTGTGGCGTAAGCACCGTGTTCATTATGACCGACTTTATTTCCAACAGGTCCAAAGAAATGTTTCATAGCAGGATTTGGATCATCAAAATCTGCTACTTTTTTAGCCTTTCCTTCAGTATTATCATTTCCAAATTTATAGGCATCATAAAGCAAGATATTTCGATAAAGCTTTTCACGCCCTTTTTCATCTAGGATACGATACCAATAATCATAGTGATCTCGTTGGCGCTCTGCTGTTTCGTGAGCACTCTTTTCAACAAAGTTATTCAGATCACCACTTGCTTGATGTTCTTTATTACGGTAACGATCATAAGCACCAAAGCCTAGACTAGAGATAGTTGAAATGACAAATACTGATTTTTCTGGCAAGGTAAGTAGAGGTAGTACCATGTTACGGTATTTCCAGCTGTCGCTAGTGATTCGATCATAGACACCGATAGAATACTTGGTACCTGCTTGTTCCTGCTTGGTTTTGACTTCTTCAATATCAGATTTTTCTTCAACGATATAAGCCTTGGTCTGTGATTTAAACCAGTCATTGTTAGTTTTGTTTGGTAAAAAGACTTTTCGGTAATTTTCAAGCGTACTAAACAAATCTTTTGTTCCATGATGGCTTGCAAGACTAATACTATAAGTATCAACATTATTCTTAGCTAGAAGATTGTTAAAGCCAGATTTACCTAATTCAATCAGAGTGTCTAGTGGCGAAGCATTTCCCTTACCAAAGAAATCCAGATGATACATGACGATATCTTTAATATTAACCTTATCATAGCTAAAGTTATACCAACGCTCTAGGTAGCTCAAACCAAGGAGCAAGGCTTCCTTGTTGCGCTTGATTTTATCTACGATATAGCCGCTCATGACTTGATTGTCACTAGCTAGGCCAGCATCAGCTGACAGTAGTTTTTTCAGACTATCTTCTAGACTTGCCCTTGTTTTGGCAAACTCTTGTTCTAGGTATAGTTCGGTTAACTTCACTCCTGAAGAAATACCAAGTGTATTTCTGACGGCATCTGATTGATACTCAACCTGCTGCAATTCAGGTAAGAGCTGCTGTATAATCGAATCTCGATTATACAAGAATTGGTTTGGAGTATAAATGAGACCTGTATCTCCTAGACTATATTCTGCTAGCTTGGCAAAGTCGCCCAGATACTTGAGATCTAGTCTTTCAGATGAACGATCCTGGTAGTGAAGCAAGAGTTTGTTTGCATTATGTTTATCTGAAATAATATCTGTGATTACTTGGTCATCCTTCATCATGACTGCAGACAAGAGTTCCTTTGTATATAAATGGCTGTTCTCTTTTACCAGATTTCCATATTTCACGATGGTGGCCTTATTGTAGAAGGGCAGTAATTTTTCAATGTTCTTATAAACCAAGGCACGACTGGCTTGATAATGTTCAACCTTAGAAAAATCACTTTCTTTGTTAGCACTCGTTAAGAGAGGTTCAACCGTTGGTAGGGTAAGCGGATTGATTTCCGCTTTCTTACTTGTAATTTGAGAAGCGTCTAATATTGTTCCTCTTTCCTCGAGAGATTCTTTGGTCACGACCTCATCCTTCTCCAGCGTAACATTGTAAACTCTGTTGGATTTGTTGCTGAATGCTTCTGTTTCTCTCATTCCTGTAAAGTGATAACCAGTGATGGCATTCCCATTGGTTACATTCACATCACTCAGCACATTGGTCAATCTTCCAGAATGCCCCTCATCGTTAGAATCTTTATCCCACAAGTAGCCTGCTACACCTGCGACTTTTCCAAAGTGCTTGACATTATTAATATCGCCCTCGGCATAGCTATTACTGATATGCGCATCCTTATCTACAAGCCCTGCAAGACCACCAACAGTTTGGTTTGATTGGTTTGCATTTGATGAAATTGTAATCGTAGCTTTTGACTTATCAATTAACGCATTGCTTCCAGTCAAATGACCGACCAGACCACCGATGTTGTATGCAGCAGTCGTTTCATAGGTATTGACAAGTCTTCCCTTGAAACTGCTATCAGTGATACTTGATTGTTCAGCTTTAGCAAGCAACCCACCAATTCCACGTTCCCCAGCTAAGACACCATCGACATGAACCTGATTAATTTTAGTCCCATTCTTAGCTTCATTAGCGACGGAGCCAATATCAGTCTTACCAGAGATAGTAACATCCTTGAGACTCAGCTTTTCTACAGTTGCCCCACTCAAGCTACCAAAAAGAGGCTTTTTCAAATTGTAGATTGCATAATGTTTGCCATCTTTCTCCCCAATCAATTTACCAGTAAAAGGCCCCTTTATATAAGATGTTTCATCTTGTCCCAATTCCACTTCATTAGCATTTAAGCTAGCTGCCAAATGATAGGTTCCATTAAGGTTTTTATTGATAGCTTTTACTAGATTACTAAAGGAAGTAAAGTTTGTTGTTTCTTCTGGTCCCTTCTTAGCTAGATAGAAGGTAAAATTATCTTCATATCTACTTTCTATCTCTTGCTGAAGCTTCTCTGCTTTTGCTGTGATTTTATAAAGGATTTTATCATTTTTTCTTTCCTCTGATATTGATGCCACTGGTAGGTATACATCTTTGAATGAAGCAGATTTCACTTTAACAAAGTAGCTATTTGGATTGCTTGGAACTTGCTCTAACGAAATGTGTTGTTTATAAGTACCATTTGATGAACTGTATAACTCTAGGTCTGAAACATTTCTTAATTCTATTGTTTTCTCTGGATTTTCTACCTTTTTATCATGGTTTACTTCATTTTCTTGTTTAATTTCTTCGTTTCCATTTGAATTGGCTGTGTTTGATTCGGTTGAAACATCCTCAGTTGAATTTCCTTTTGGTTGTTCTGGTTCTGTTTGTCCGCTCTCTGTTATTGGATGAGCAGAATTTTCAGGTTTGTTTGTTT
>NZ_VMLH01000153.1:0-2752 GCF_013276595.1 Streptococcus sp. 10824 | reverse complement strand
AATTGTGATTTGTCGACTTGGGCTACAAAATCTGCAAACTCATTTTGGAGGGCTAGAGGAGGGAGGGGGACTATAATTTGTAAAAATTTTGATTTCGAAATATTTTTCATACTCCCACTAGTTCCAGAGGCAATTCTCTTAATTTTTAATTTTGTTTTCTCATTTGTAATAAGCTTCCATAAGAAAACTGGATTTACTCGATCATTCAAAATAACCTTCCATAATCTATCTGGCAAATATATATTATCACTATTGATAGCCCAAACATACCCAGCAGCCCCAACTAGTTCAGAAGTGTTCATACGACTAATAATTACATCCCCTATTTCAACTTTATGTTCATCTAAGGGAATATAGTCAATTGGTAAATTTTTTACTTCAGATGAATTAAAATAATCGTACGATACAGCTCCTGTTTTTAATACTTTATTCTTATTATTTTCCTCACCAGCTAAACTTTTACCTGCTCTTAGTTCTTTTATATATGTATCTAAGAATACTGAGTCAGGATACTCTTCGAACATCTCGTTAAATCGGGATTTGACGAGCAAGTTTAGTTCATCTAACTGAAATTTTCTTTTAGTAATAAGCCTTTTAATCGTATTAAGAATACAGATAATGTTCTCTTGTTCTTCGATACCTAGCAATTCTAATTGTAAATCAAGTAATATATTCTTGTTTAAATGAGGAATTGTTGCACCTGTTGAATGATCTCGTAAATACTGCGATTTACTTTCCAAAAAGACTCCCAAGTAATCTGATATAATTTTTTCTTTGTATCGCTCATTCTTTTTTAAGACCGTAATTGTACTACCAACAGCTCCCGATAACCCATAGCCAACTGTTCCTGCATTAGCACCATCCCATGCTATCAGAATATCATCTGGAAGTGCTTCAGTCATATTTAAACTTTCAGTGAATTTTAAATTATTATTATTTCTTAAATCATCTATTTGAATATAACGTTGGCTTAGAGTTGTTTGTTCAGCAAGTACAGTGGCTTTCTTGCCTTTTTTTAGAGATAAGACTTCCCCCAACTTCACTTTTTTCATACAGCCACCTTCCTACTCGAGTAATTTTTCTAATTCAGCCAAGCCGTCTTGAATTTCTTTTTCTAAATCATTGATTTTCTTTAAGATGACCTCTGTTGGTTCATACTCAACTTTTTCATACTCAATCTCTTTATATTTATTGATAGACAAATCATAATCATTTTCCTTTATCTCATCAACTGGAACAAAGAAAGATTGATCCGTTCTCTGACGTTCTGCTTCTTTTTCAAGATGATGAAAGCGTTCGATAATATCTGGAATATCATTGTCGCTAATCGGTTGTCGCTTATCATCCAAACTTAAGCCATCCGCTTTCATATCGTAAAACCAGACCTTGTCAGTACCACCATTGCCAGTTTTTGTAAAGATGAGAATGGCAGTTGAAACTCCAGCATAAGGCTTGAAAACACCACTAGGCATTGAGATTACAGCATCAAGCTTATGGTTCTCTACAATTTCCTGACGAATTCCTTTATGAGCTTTAGACGAACCAAAAAGGACACCATCAGGTACGATAACTGCTGCTCGTCCACCTGGTTTTAAAGTTCGCAAGAAAAGAGAAAGAAAGAGTAATTCTGTTTTTTTGGTTTTTACGGTTGCAAGAAGGTCATTAGAGGTTGAATTGTAGTCAAGTGAGCCCTTAAAAGGAGGATTTGCTAAAACCAAAGTATATTTATCGGCTTCTTCATTATCTTGAGACAGCGAGTCAAGGTAACTGATTTGTGGATTTTCTACTCCATGTAGCATCATGTTCATCGCCCCAAGTCTCAACATAGTCGTATCCGTATCATTTCCATGAAACATCTGATTATGAAAATGATTGATATTATCTGCATTGGTTTCCCATTCATCTTTCTTACGCTTTAAGTAACGGCTAGCAGATACTAAGAAGCCAGCAGAACCCATAGCAGGATCTGAGATAATATCTTTGATAGTCGGTTGCATCAACTCAACCATCATATCGATGATGTGACGAGGTGTACGGAACTGTCCATTTTTACCTGCGGTCGACAATTTTGATAACAGATATTCATAGATATCTCCGATATCAGTAATACTTTGTTTGTCATTATCAAAATCTACATCTAATCCCCTAGTTGGAAAAACATCTAAGATAGAAATTGCCTTTTGAAGCGTAGCAGGTTTATTTATTTGAAAAATAGCTTCTCGCATATATCGTGAAAAGGCTGTATCATCTGTATCTCCCTTGAGATTTTTAATAAACGGAAAAATCTCCTGAGTCATTAAACGATAAACTTCCTGAGCATCTCCTATATTTTTAAAAGTTGACCAACGGTATTCAGGTTTATCTTTTGGAAAAACTCCCTCATAAGGAATCCCTAGAAATTCAGCATCACTTTCACGTCCAAGCTCGACACTATCCAAATCTTTCATAAATAAGAGATAAGTCAACTGTTCAATATTTGTTAAAGGATTTGCGTTTCCTTCTGTCCAAAGAATTTCCCACAACTGATCGATTTTATTTTTTAATTCGCCTGTAATCATATCTTCCCTTTTCTTTAGTTTTTAAAACTTAGTAATATCATTATTTTATCAGATTTCAAACAAAGCTTCAATTAACTATATCTATGCGTCACCTGAATATTTTATACTCTTCGAAAATCTCTTCAAACCACGTCAGCTTCACCTTGCCGTAGGTATATGATACTGACTCTGTCAGTTCTATCCACAACCTCAAA
>NZ_VMLH01000152.1:0-927 GCF_013276595.1 Streptococcus sp. 10824 | reverse complement strand
TTTCATTGAGTATAAAAAGAATCCGCTTGAAGCGGATTTTTCTAGAAAGGAATCATTATGGATCAACTGCAGATTAAGGATTTGGAAATTTTTGCCTATCATGGTCTTTTTCCTAGTGAGAAGGAATTGGGGCAAAAGTTTGTTATTTCCGCCATCCTATCCTATGATATGACCAAGGCGGCTACAGACTTGGATTTAACGGCCTCTGTCCATTATGGAGAATTGTGTCAGCAGTGGACGACTTGGTTTCAGGAAACCACTGAGGATTTGATTGAAACGGTAGCCTACAAACTAGTAGAACGTACCTTTGAGGCTTATCCTCTTGTCCAAGAAATGAAGTTGGAACTCAAAAAACCTTGGGCGCCAGTACATTTGCCACTAGATACTTGCTCAGTAACCATTCATCGCCGTAAGCAACGGGCCTTTATTGCCCTAGGAAGCAATATGGGCGATAAGCAAGCAAACTTGGAACAAGCCATTGAGAACATGCGAGCTCGAGGTATCCATATTCTCAAAGAGTCCAGTGTCTTGACGACGGAGCCTTGGGGAGGTGTTGAGCAGGATAGCTTTGCAAATCAAGTGGTTGATGTTGAAACCTGGTTGCCCGCCCCAGTTCTATTAGAGACCTTGTTAGCTATTGAGTCAGAGATGGGACGGGTGCGAGAAGTGCATTGGGGACCTCGTTTGATTGATTTGGACTTGCTTTTTGTGGAGGATCAGATTCTTTATACAGACGACCTCATTCTGCCTCATCCTTACATAGCGGAACGCCTTTTTGTTCTTGAGTCTCTACAAGAAATTGCGCCTCATTTTATCCATCCTACATTAAAGCAACCGATCCGCAATTTGTATAATGCTTTGAAACAATAGAAAAAACTCTAGTTTTCAGTAGTTTGTAACTGAAGGCTAGAGTTTTTATACTCTTCG
>NZ_VMLH01000151.1:0-1743 GCF_013276595.1 Streptococcus sp. 10824 | reverse complement strand
TTTGAGGTTGCAGATAGAGCTGACGTGGTTTGAAAAGATTTTCGAAGAGTATAAAGTCGCAACAACTGTGTCAATTGCACCAATTTAGTAAGAAAGTATAAAAAAAGAACACCCCGAAAGGTGCTCTGTATAAGTATAGTAATTCTTTCGAATTAACGTTTACTAAATTGTGATGCTTTACGAGCTTTCTTAAGACCTGGTTTCTTACGTTCAACTTTACGTGAGTCACGTGTAAGAAGTCCTGCGCGTTTCAATGAATCGCGGAAGTCTGGGTCTACTTGAAGAAGGGCACGAGCGATACCGTGACGGATAGCTCCTGATTGACCAGCGTATCCACCACCTACAACGTTAACGAAAACGTCGTATGAACCTGCAGTTGAAGTAACTGCGAATGGTTGGTTGATGACAAGACGAAGGTCAGCGTGTGGGATGTACTCTTCAACATCTTTTTTGTTAACAGTGATTTTACCAGTTCCTGGAACAAGGCGAACGCGTGCAACAGCGTTTTTACGACGTCCAGTACCTGCATATTGTGCTTGTGACATACTTTATTGTTCCTTTCCTTAGATAAGTCCTGAAATGTCAAGAACTTCTGGTTGTTGTGCAGCGTGAGTGTGCTCAGCTCCAACAAATACTTTCAACTTCATACCTTGAGCGCGTCCAAGAGTATTGTGTGGAAGCATACCTTTAACTGATTTCTCGATCAAACGTACTGCATTTTTAGAACGAAGTTCACCTGCAGAGATTTGTTTCAATCCACCTGGGTGGTTTGAGTGAGTGTAGTAGATTTTATCAGTTGCTTTTTTACCAGTCAATTTAACTTTTTCAGCATTGATAACAATCACAAAGTCACCTGTATCAGTGTGTGGTGTAAATGTTGGTTTGTTTTTTCCGCGAAGTACGCTAGCAACTACTGCAGAAAGACGTCCAAGTGGTACATCAGTTGCGTCAACTACGTACCATTTACGTTCAACTTGGCCTGGTTTAGCCATAAATGTTGTTTTGTTCATGATTTCTCCTATATATAGTTC
Source organism: Streptococcus sp. 10824 (assembly GCF_013276595.1). Classification (NCBI taxonomy): domain Bacteria; kingdom Bacillati; phylum Bacillota; class Bacilli; order Lactobacillales; family Streptococcaceae; genus Streptococcus; species Streptococcus sp. 10824. The sequence goes on along the minus strand of NZ_VMLH01000151.1, from coordinate 712 downwards.
GATTTTTGTTTACGGTGATGGGTGTTCCTTCCCATCGAAAAGTATTTGGAAGGTTCCGGGGCCTTTCAAATGGGGTAAACAATACCGCCTACTATAATACCAAATTTCACCCCTAAAAGTCAATAGATATGAAAAATATTTTTCTAATGCGTAACTTCTCAAAGTAACTGAAAGTTATATAATCAAGTTAATTTGGGAATTTACCTATTAACTTCGGGAGATTTTTGGGATTTTTTCCTTATTTTTCCCTGTAGCTAAAATCCTTTCCAAAAAATCACCTTTTCTTGATTTTTGATCCTATTTGCTGTATGATAAGGGAAAAGAAAGGGGGCAGAAATATGGCTTTTACCAATACCCACATGCGGTCGGCTAGTTTTGGCATTGTTACCAGCTTGCCTGATGATGTCATTGACTCTTTTTGGTACATCATCGACCACTTCTTAAAAAATGTCTTTGAATTGGAGGAGGAACTCGAGTTTCAATTGCTTAATAACCAAGGAAAAATTACCTTCCACTTTTCAAGTCAACACCTCCCTACAGCCATTGATTTTGACTTTAACCACCCTTTCGACCCTCTTTATCCCCCGAGAGTTCTGGTTTTAGATATGGATGGTAGAGAGACTATCCTCCTCCCAGAAGAAAATGACCTATTTTAATACTCAATGAAAATCAAAGAGCAAACTAGGAAGCTAACCGTAGGTTGCTCAAAACA